>DATCNF010000133.1:0-44244 GCA_036565325.1 Candidatus Dormiibacterota bacterium
CAGTACGGCTGGCCGCACCTGTATGACACCGCGTGCCTGGACGTCTCCGACATGGTGAGCGCGCTGAAGTCGCAGCTGGGCTCCGTCAACGCGGTCAACGACGCCTTCTGCAAGGTGGGCAGCAAGTACCTGGCCATCCCCTACTGCCAGGTGCCGAACGCTTGGAGCTACCGGACCGACCTCTGGTCGGCAGCCGGGCTGAGCAACTACTTCACGAGTTGGGACGAGCTGGCGGCCGACGGCAAGCAGCTGAAGGACAAGGGCCAGCCGCCGATCGCGGTCAGCCTGGGCCACGCCTACGGCGACGCCATCACGATGTGGTACCCGGTGCTCTGGGACTTCGGCGGCCGCGAGGTCAGCCCCGACGGCAAGAAGGTGACCATCAACTCCAAGGAGACCCTGGCCGCGGTCAACTGGGCGATCAACACCTGGAAGAGCGGCTACATCTCCCAGAACACGCTGAGCTGGCTCGACCCCGACAACAACCAGGCCTACCACTCGGGCCTGATCACGGCCACCCTGAACGGCGCCTCCATCTACATCAAGGAGACCTACACCACCGCCACCAACCACAAGTACGCGCCGGTGACCAACAACGCGGCCATGCCCAAGGGGCCCTCCGGCCTGGAGACGCTCAACCTGATCTTCAATCACGCGATCATGAAGTGGACGCCGGAGGCCGACACCGCCAAGGCCTTCATCGCCTACCTAATGCAGCAGGACAACTACACCAAGTGGCTCAACGCCTCGGTCGGCTACAACGCGGGGCCCTTCCAGAAGCTGGCCAGCGCCGACATCTTCAACACCGACAAGAAGCTCAAGCCCTTCCTGGACGTGGTCGGCACCGGCAAGTGGCCGGGCTGGCCGGCACAGCCGAGCAAGGCGACCGCCCAGTCGCAGGTGCAGTTCGTGATCGTGGACATGTTCGCCAAGGCGTGCACCTCGGGTGACGCCAAGAGCGCGATCGCGGACGCGGAGCAGAAGCTCAAGAGGATCTACGAGACCCCGGCCTAACCGCCTGCGGGGGACGACCTAAAAACCAATGGGAACGGCGATCAGCAGCTGGCGGTCGAAGGGCCTCCTGGGGCCGCGCATTCGCATACTCGATCGCGAGGCGCCGCTTGGCTACCTGCTGCTGGCGCCCATGCTGCTGCTGCTCGTCATCTTCCTCGCCTATCCCTTCCTGTTCGGGATCTGGCTCTCGGTCACCAGCGCCCAGATCGGCGACAACGGCCATTTCATCGCCCTCGGCAACTACGCCTTCGAGCGCGGCGACACCGTGTTCATCCAGTCGTTCATCAACACCATGTCGTATGCCGCGGTGACAACGGTCGCCAAGCTGGGGCTGGGGCTGGTGATGGCGCTGCTCCTGAACCAGGTGTTTCCCGCCCAGCGTTTCGTGCGCGCCGCGCTGCTGCTGCCCTTCATCATCCCCAGCGTCCTCAGCACGCTGGCCTGGCGGTGGATGTTCGACCCCACCTTCAGCGTCGTCAACTGGGTCTCGATGCACTACTTCCACCTGGCCGGTGTCAACTGGCTGGGCACCACCAACACCGCGCTGGCGTCGATGATGATCGTCAACACCTGGCGCGGCATCCCCTTCTACGGGATCTCCTTCCTGGCCGGGCTGCAGACGATCCCCGTCGAGCTCTACGAGGCGGCGCGGGTCGACGGGGCCACCCGCTTCCAGCAGTTCCGGACCATCACGCTGCCGATGCTGCGGCCGATCCTCGCGGTCGTGCTCCTGCTCTCGACCATCCTTACTTTCGGCGACTTCACGCTGCCCTACGTGCTCACCAACTGCGCGCCTTACAACAGCACCTGCGTGCTCTCGACCTGGGCCTTCCAGATCGGCGTCAACGGCGGCTACATCGGGATCGGCGCCGCCATCTCGCTGGTGCTCTTCCCGCTGCTGACGGTGATCGTGGCCGGCGTGCTGGTCGGGCTGCGGAGCGAGAACTGATGGCGGCGAGCGGCGCGCTGGCCAGGCCCGGCAAGCGACACGGGAAGCAGAAGCACGAGATCGGCGACACGCTGCTCGGACGCTGGTTCCGCGTCTACATCCCGGTGCTGATCTTCATCTTCGTCACGCTCTTCCCCTTCTACTGGATGGCGATCACGTCCATCAAGAGCGACTCCGAGCTGCTCGACCACACCCGCAATCCCCTGTTCGTGATCCAGCCCACGCTGCAGCACTACCAGGACCTCTTCACCAAGACCAACTTCCTGCACTGGACCCTGAACACGGCCATCGTGGCGGTGGTCTCGACCTCGCTCTCGCTGTTCTGCAGCATCCTGGCCGGCTACTCGCTGGCACGCCTCCGCTACCGGGGCGCCAACGCCATCGGGTGGGGCGTGTTCATCACCTACCTGGTGCCGCCGACGCTGCTCTTCCTGCCCCTGGCGCTGGTCATCAACCAGCTGCACCTGACCAACAACCTGTGGTCGCTGATCCTGACCTATCCGACCTTCCTGATCCCCTTCTGCACCTGGCTGCTGATGGGCTACTTCCGGGGCATCCCGCGTGAGCTCGAAGAGGCCGCCCTGGTCGACGGCGCCACCCGTCTGCAGGCGATGGTGCGAATCGCGATCCCGCTGGCGCTGCCCGGCATCCTTTCGGCCGGCATGTTCGCCTTCACGCTCTCCTGGAACGAGTTCCTCTACTCGCTGATCTTCATGAGCGACACCGCCATGAAGACGATCCCGGTGGGGGTGACCAGCGAGCTGATCCGCGGCGATGAGTTCTTCTGGGGCCAGCTGATGGCGGCCGCCCTGCTGGGCTCGATCCCGGTGGCGCTCCTCTACTCGTTCTTCGTCGACTACTTCGTGGCGGGCATGACCGCGGGGGCCGTCAAGGGGTAGCCGCCCGGCCCCCTGTCAGTGCTCGATGATCCCGGTGCCGATGCCGCGGGCGAAGCTGTCGGCGAAGAACGCGCATAGCAGGGCCACCGGCGTCGCCAGCAGGATGCCCGCCGCGAAGCTCTCGCCCGGGTTGTTGATGTCGGCCGTGACCAGCGCGCCGAGTGCGCCCCACAGGGTCTGGCCGCTGGTCTCCTGGATGAAGGTGGTCGTGTACAGGTAGTCGTTGAAGACGATCGCGACCGCAAAGACCGCGATCGTTCCCAGGGCCGGCCAGACCACCGGCAGCAGCACATGCCGGAGCACGCTGACCGCGCCCGCGCCGTCCGCATACGCGCTGTCCACCAGGTCCGGCGGCAGGCGGCGGAAGAACGACCACAGGACCCAGGTACCGAACGGGATCACCATGCTCGGGTAGGTCGCGACCAGCGCCCAGGGCGTGTTGAGCAGCTGCAGCCGGCTGAGCAGGCGGAGCAGGGGGATGAAGAGCACGCCCTGCGGCAGCAGGTAGGTGGCGAAGAAGACCAGCACCAGGCTGCGGCTGTAAGGCACCCGGAGGTAGGAGAGCGCGAACCCGGCCAGCAGGCTGGCAATCACGCTGAACAGGACGGTGGCGGCGGTCACGCCCGCGGTGTTGAGCATCCAGCCGGTGAACTGCGGCTCCCGGAAGAGGACGACGAAGTTGGCCGCGGTCGGGTGGTCGGGCCACCAGGGGTTGCCGGTCGCGAGCGCGTCGGGCTCGGCCTTGAAGGCCTGGACCGCCATCCAGAAGATGGGCAGCAGCGACAGCATCACCATGGGAACCAGGACCAGCCAGCGCGCCGCGCTCCAGGCCCTCAATCGCGAACCAGGCGCAGCGCGACCAGGAGGGCCCCGACGTAGACCGGGATCATCACCAGCGCCACCGCAGCGCCGAATCCGATGGCGCCGGACAGGAGCGCGTTCTCGAACGCGTACGTGCTCACGATCTGCGACCTCCCCAGGGGCCCGCCGCGGGTGAGCAGCTCCACGGTTGCGAAATCGCCGAAGTTGCCCAGCACCGAGAGCAGGCAGCCGAGGATGGCGGCCGGCCGCAGGTAGGGCACCACGATGTGCAGGAAGCGGCGGGTGCGGCCGGCGCCGTCCACCGCCGCCGCGTCCAGGAGGTCGGTGGGCACCGAGCGCATGGCCGCCAGCAGCAGGACGCCGAAAAGCGCGCTGCCGTGCCAGACGTTGACGATGACCACACTGAGGAGGGGGAAGCGGCCTTTCCAGTCCACCGGCTGCGTCTCCAGGTGCGCTTGCAGCAGCAGCCAGTCCAGGGCGCCGTGCACGTTGCTGAAGAGGAAGTACCAGGCGATAGTGCCCAGCACGACGGGGAAGATGAAGGGCAGGAAGAGCGCGGCATAGACCAGCCGCCGGCCCCGGAATGGGCGCACCAGGGCGAGCGCCATCGCCAGCCCGAAGGCCAACTTGAGCAGGGTGCCGCTGACGGTGTAGACGGCGGTGTTCTGGAGCATCTGCCAGAAGCCGTCCAGCCCGGCCAGGGCCTGGAAGTTGGCCAGCCCGATGAAGCGGCCGTCGGTGCCGGGCGCCGCGTCGCTGAGGCTGAACCACAGCTCCAGGCCCAGCGCGTAGGCGATCGGCGCCATGCAGAGGATGGCCGCCGGCGCCAGGAAGAGGACCGCCAGTGCCCGCTGCCGTCGCCTCCGATAGGGGATCACCATCGTGAGCTACGATTTTCTCTGCCATGGCATCCGTGACCTACGAGCACGTGACGAAGAAGTTCTCCGGCGACACGACCGCGGTCAACGACCTCAACCTGCAGGTTCATGACGGCGAGTTCATGATCCTGGTCGGGCCTTCGGGCTGCGGCAAGTCGACCGCGCTGCGGATGCTGGCCGGGCTCGAGGACGTCACCGAGGGCGACATCAAGATCGGCGAGCGGGTGGTCAACGACATGCCCGCCCGGGAGCGGGACATCGCGATGGTGTTCCAGTCCTACGCGCTCTACCCGCACATGAGCGTCTACGACAACATGGCCTTCGGCCTCAAGATGCGGGGCACGCCGCGGTCCGAGATCGAGGGCAAGGTCAAGGACGCGGCCGGGTTGCTCGGGCTCGAGAAGCTGCTGCAGCGCAAGCCGCGCCAGCTCTCCGGCGGCCAGCGCCAGCGGGTCGCGCTGGGTCGCGCCATCGTGCGCGATCCGCAGGTGTTCCTCCTCGACGAGCCGCTCTCCAACCTCGACGCCGCGCTCCGGGTGGAGACTCGCATCAACCTCCAGAAGCTGCACCAGCGCCTGGGCTCGACCTTCATCTACGTGACGCACGACCAGGTCGAGGCCATGACCATGGGCGACCGGATCGCGGTCATGAAGGAGGGGCTCCTGCAGCAGGTCGCACCTCCGCGCGAGCTCTACGACCACCCGGTCAACATGTACGTCGCGGGCTTCATCGGCAGCCCGCGCATGAACTTCATCCCGGTCACGCTGGACGGCAAGGTGGCCAAGGCCTCCGGCTTCTCGGTCGAGTTCGCGAGCGCCCCCGGCATCCAGAAGGGCGTGCTCGGAATCCGGCCCGAGGACCTGGACGAGCAGCTGCGCGAGGGCGGCCCCAAGATCGACATCAAGGTCGAGGTGGTGGAGGTCCTGGGCTCCGACCAGTTCCTCTACGGCAAGGTCGGCACAGACGATGTGATCGCGCGCCTCGACCCCCAGTTCAAGGTCGCCCCCGGCGACACCGTGCAGTTGGGCCTCAACATGCGCCGCCTGCACCTGTTCGACGCCGAGACCGAGAAGGCGCTCAACTGAGTCCCCCTCCCCGCGCGCGGGGAGGGTAGGGGTGGGGACGGTGTGATCCCAGCAGCCCTGGCGCTGGTCCTCGGCGCGGCCGGGATGCACGCCGCCTGGAACGTGATGCTCAAGGGCTCCTCCGATCCCCTGCGGCTCTCGCTGCGCGCGCTGGTCACGGGGACCGTCCTCTTCGCGCCGCTGGTACTGGGGGCCTGGCTGGTCACCGGCCGCCCCGGCCTGCAGCCGGCGGGCTGGCTCTGCGTGGCCGGCTCGGCGGTCGCCGAGCTCTTCTACTTCGTCTTCCTCAGCCACGCCTACCGGCACGGCGAGCTGTCGTTCGTCTACCCGATCGCTCGCGGCACCGGTCCCCTGATCGCGGTGGCGGCCGGGCTCCTGATCCTGCGCGAGCGCCTGGGCGCGCTCCAACTGGTGGGAGTCGCCGCGCTGCTGCTTGGGATCTGGCTCGTGCGCCGGCCGGCGGGCGCCTCCGGACCCCTGCTGGCGGCCCTCGCCACCGGCCTCTTTATCGGCACTTACACGGTGATCGACAGGGTCGGCGTGCAGCAGGGACCGCCCTGGCTCTACGGCTGGTTCGTGTTCGCGCTCAGCGTCGTCCTGCTGGCGGGCTGGGTGGCGCTATTCGGCGGCGACGGGGATGCCCCCGGCTGGCGACGCTCCACGGTGGTCGGCTTCCTGATGACCGCCACCTTCTACCTGGTCCTGGTGGCGCTGGCGGTGGCGCCGGTCGCGGTGGTGGCGCCGGCCCGGGAGTCGGCGATCGTGCTGGTCAGCGCCTGGGGCGTGCTCCGCATGCGGGAGCGCGAGGGCCTGCCGCTCAAGCTGGGGGGCGCGGGGGCCATCCTGGCCGGCGTCGTCATGCTCGTGATCTAGGGTGAAAGATCCGAGCGCCGGCGCTCGGCTTGTTTACGGACGCAGCGCCGCGATCAGGCGCACGACTTCGTCGGTGAAATCGCCGGGCGAGCCAGGTCCCCAGGCGACTGTCTGCACGATCGCCCAGCCGCGCGCCCGGGCCCGGTCCACGCCCGTCAGGTCGGTGAGCTGGTCGAACCGCCGGCGCACCCGGCGCGCCGGGTTGGGATCGCGGGCGAGGTCCGGGCGGCGGTCGCGGAGCAGCGCCGCCAGGTCGTACGCGGGGTCTCCGCTGATCGGTTTGGGATCGATCATCAGCCACGGCTCCCGGCCGCCCGCGAGCGCGTTTCCCTGGTGGAAGTCCTGGTGCAGCACGACCGGCGCCGGCGCCGGTTCCAGGAGGCCGGGGATCAGCTCCATCGCCTCTTCCACGGCGGGGTCGCCGGGCACCAGCTCCTGGGCCCAGCGGCGGGCGATCGACTCCAACGTCCGGTACCGCGAGCCGGGCGGCGGCGGCCGCCAGACCCGGCGCAGGATCGCGGCCGAGATCGCGTTAGCCCGTTCCTCCGGCAGTGTCCCGAGCGAGCGGTCGGCCTGCAGGCGCTCCAGCAGCAGCGCCCCGCGGCCGTCGTCGCAGAAGAGCCGTACCGCGCCTTCGCCGTCGAAGAGCCGCAGCGCGTCAGCCTCATGCTCGCTCTCCTCGTGGAAGCCCCAGCTGACCTTGAGCACCTGCTCCGCGCCCGCGTCGTAGACCACACTGGTGACGCCGGTTCCCAACACCGGGCCGAGCTCCAACGACCACTCCTCGGCGAGCCGCTCCAGGCGCGCGGGAAGGTCCTCCAGCCAGCGCCGGCCGTCGGGAAACAGTCTCAGCGTCCGCTCGGCAAACGCCGAGGGCACGGCGGTCAATCGCCCTGACGGGACCCCGGGTATCCCGGGCTATCGGCCGTCATGACGCGTTAGACCCCGGACATCCCGGGCTATCCGCCACGCTAGCGCCCCCACCGCGCCCCTCCGGCCTGCTGCCCAGGCCACCTCCCCCGCAAGCGGGGAGGAGTTCACCAGGTGACCGCGCCCTCGCTCGCGCTCTTGACCTGGGCCGCGTACTTGGCCATTACGCCCGTGCGGTACTGGGGTTCGGGCGGCGACCAGTCGCGCATGCGCTCGGCGATGTCCACGCCCTCCACGTCGATGGTGCGGTTGGCCACGTCGATCATGATCACGTCGCCGTCGCTGAGCGCCGCCAGCGGTCCCCCGACGGCGGCTTCGGGGGCCACGTGGCCGATCATGAAGCCCTGGGTGGCGCCCGAGAAGCGGCCGTCCGTGAGCAGCGCCACCGAATCGCCCAGGCCCTGGCCGACGATGGCGCCGGTGACCTGCAGCATCTCGCGCATACCGGGCCCCCCGCGCGGCCCCTCGTAGCGGATCACGACCACGTCTCCGGGGTGGACCTGGCGGTTCAGGACCGCCGCCAGGGCATCCTCCTCGCGGTTGAAGACCCGGGCCGGGCCGCGGTGGTTGTGGGGAAGGTGGTGGGCGATCTTGACGACCGCGCCCTCGGGTGCCAGGCGCCCCTTGAGGATGGCCAGTCCGCCCTCCTTGGAAAAGGGGTTGTCGAGCTGGCGCACCACCTCCTGGCCCGGCGTCTCGGTCACCGCCGCGCACTCCTCGGCCAGGGTCTTGCCGGTCACCGTCATGGCGTCGCCGTCCACGAAGCCGCCCTCGATCAGGCGCTGGGTGAGCACCGCGATCCCACCCGCCCGGTGCAGCTCGGGCGCCGCGAAGCGCCCGGCGGGCTTGAGGTCGCAGAGCAGCGGCGTGCGCCGCGAGATGCTGTCGATGTCGTCGACCGTGAACTGGATCCCCAGCTCGCGCGCGAACGCGATCAGGTGCAGCACCGCGTTGGTCGAGCCGCCCGAGGCCGCGACCGCCGCGGCCGCGTTCTCGAGCGCGCGCCGGTTGAGGATCTGTGAGGGGCGCCGGCCCGCCTCCAGCACGCGCATCGCCAGCCGGCCGACCTCCTCGGAAGCATGGCGCTTGGCCGGATCCATGGCCGGGATCGAGTTGAAGCCGACCGGCGAGACGCCCAGCACCTCGAGCACCATCGACATCGTGTTGGCGGTGTACTGGCCGCCGCAGGCGCCGGCGCCGGGGCAGGCCACAGCCTCCAGCTCGCGCAGGTCCTTCTCGCTCATTTTGCCCGCCGAGACCGCTCCGATCGCCTCGTACACCTCCCCCACCGCGACCTGGCGGCCGCGGAAGTTGCCGGCGTAGATGGAGCCCGCGTAGACCACCACGGCGGGGCGGTCGAGCCGCGCCACGGCCATCACCGCGGCGGGGTTGGTCTTGTCGCAGGAAGCGATGCAGACCAGGCCGTCGAAGTAGTGGCCGCGTGCCACCAGCTCGATTGAGTCGGCAATGAGCTCCCGCGAGACGAGGGATGTCTTCATGCCCTCGGTGCCCATCGTGATCCCGTCCGAGATCGCGATCGTGTTGTACTCCATGGGCGTCCCGCCCGCCTCGCGAACGCCCTTCTTGACGTGCTCCGCCAGCTCGCGGTGATTGAAGTTGCAGGGCATGGTCTCGATCCAGGAGTGCGCGACGCCCAGGATCGGCTTCTCAAGGTCCTCGTGCGTGTAGCCGATGTTGAGCAGGAAGGAGCGCGCGGCCGCCCGTGGCACGCCGTCGTACAAGGTCCTGGACAGGGCCCGCAGGTCCTCTGGCATCAGTGACGAACCCTCCTCATCTCGGCCAGCTGGGCGGGGTCGAACTCGGGCGAGCGGACCCACCGCAGCAGCTTCTGTTCGCGTTCGACCACGCGGTCGCAGGCGGCCGGCAGCTCCGCCGCTATCGCCTCCGGTATCGACAGCACGCCGTGCTGGTCGGCGGCCAGGAGGTCGCCCGGCCGCACGCTGAGCGCGCCCACCGACACCTCCTCGCCGGCCGCCAGCACGCGCACATAGGCGTGCGAGACCCCCGGTCCCCGAGCGAAGAACTGGAAGCCCATCTCGCGCGCCTCCTGGAGGTCGCGCACGCAGCCGTTGGTGATGGCGCCCACGCAGCCCAGCGCCTTGAAGATGGTGGCGTTGACCTCGCCCCAGAGCGAGCCGTGGCCGGGCGGGTCGTCGAGGTCCTGCACGACCACGAAGCGCGGCGCGGGCACCTCCTGCACGTGCCGCCAGAGCGGCGATTGGTCGTCGGTCCCCTGGCCGCGGGCGCGGATCAGCGCGGTCGCCGCGTAGCCGACAGCCGTGCCCAGCTCGGGGAAGAGGCAGCGGATGTCCATGGAGGCGAAGCCGGCGTCGCGCGGCCGGACGTCGAAGGTCTCGATGCCGTTGCTCAGCGTCGGCGTGTCGTAGCGCCGCAGCGCCTCTAAGACTTCGGGGCTCAACGTCATGCGTATGAGGAGGTCGTCGGCTTGGCCTGCGGCTCGCCGGTCAGCCGCTTCACGACCTCGGTCGCGTTGGAGCGCAGGAAGACGGCGTCCGACGCCACGTTCAGCATCCGGAAGCCCTCGTCGCGCCAGGCGGCGGCGGTCTCCACGGTGCCGCAGTGGATGCCGGCCACGATGCCGCGGCGGTCACAGGCCTCGCGCACCGAGCTGATCAGGCGCCGGTGCTCGGGGTCGGTGGGATTGGCGCTGGGTGGCAGCCCGTGCGTGACGGCCATGTCGTTGGGCCCGACGTACACCGCGTCGATCCCAGGCACGGCCAGGATGGAGTCGAGGTCGGCGAGGGCCGCCGCCGTCTCGACCATCACGGCGCAGACCACGTCGCGGTTGGCCGACTGCGGGCTGAAACCGTCGACCTCGAGGGCGGCGCGGATGGGGCCCCAGGACCGGTAGCCCTGCGGCGGGTAGCGGCAGGCGCCGGTCGCGGCCCGGGCGTCCGCGACCGAGTTGACCATGGGCACGACCACGCCCTGGGCCCCGGCGTCGAGCGCCTTCATGATGTGGTCGGGCTGGTTCCAGGGCACCCGCACGAACGCCGGCGTGCCGGTCCGCGACAGGGCCTGGAGCATGGGGACCATGGCGTCGTAGCCGATCAGGCCGTGCTGCATGTCGAGGCAGACCCAGTCGAAGCCGGCCATCCCCATCAGCTCCGCGCTGAAGGGCGAGGGGATCACGCACCAGCCGCCGACCGAGGCGCCGCCGCGGTCCCAGACCTCGCGCAGGCGGGCCATCAGACCGGCACCTGGCGGCGGCCCACGCCGTTGACGACGTTGAAGGGCTCCTCCCCGTCGAGGACGCGCAGGAGGTTGGCGCGCACCATCTCCAGCGCGCGGGCCCGCGCCTGCTCGGTGGCGCCGCCGGCGTGCGGTGACAGGAAGACGTTCTCCATCGCCCGCAGCGGGGAGTCGGCCGGCAGCGGCTCGACCTCATAGACGTCGAGCGCGGCACCCGCCAGGTGGCCCTCGCGGAGCGCCGCGACCAGCGCGGCCTCGTCCACGATCGGGCCCCGAGCCGCGCTGACCAGGAACGCGCCCGGCTTCATGGCCGCCAGGGCGCGGGCGCCGATCAGGGCTCTGGTGTCATGGTCCAGCGGCGTGTGGACGGTCACGATGTCCGCCTCCGCCAGCAACTGGTCGAGCGGGACCTGGCGCGCGCCCAGGAAGCCGCGGGGGATGACATCCGTGAACAGAACCCGGCAGCCGAAACCGCTGAGCCGGGCGGCCACCGCCGCGCCCACGTTGCCGAGGCCGATGATCCCGACCGTCTGGTAGCCCAGCTCCCGGCCGGTCAGCTCGGAGAAGGGCCAGCCGCCATCGTGCATCTTGCGGTCGCCATAGGCGCCGCGGCGCAGGAGGTTGAGCATGGCCATGACCACCCAGTCGGCGACCGCGTCCCGGTTGTAGGCGGCGCAGTTGGCGACCGGGATCCCGAGGTCGGCCGCCGCCCGATGGTCGATGGCGTCGAAGCCGACGGCGGGCACCTGGATCAGCCGGCAGCGGACCAGGCGCTCGAGGATCGGGCGATCGAGGCGGTGCTGATGGCGGTTGTCGCTGATCACCACCTCGGCGTCCGGCGCCAGCGCCAGCAAGGCGTCGGGGGCGGGCGGATCCGGCGCCGTCACGACGTCGATGGAACGACCCTCGAGCCAACCCCTGACGACGGCCGGGTCCCACGGGCTCAGCAGCATCACGCGGGCGGCCAACGCTGGTGAGGCTACCAGCTTCGCCGAGCCCGGGTCGGCGGCTTGCGCCTGCCGGGGAGGAGGTCTAGCCGCCGGCGGTGTTGCGCCCGCCGGTGGCCACGAAACTGACGCAGTCACCCTCGTTCTTGAAGGGGGTGCCCTGGTCGTCGGTGACTTGTTGCCAGCCGCCGTCCCTGCAGTCCGCCTTGGAGGCCGGGGTCGGCGGCGGCGGGGGCGCCGCGGCGGTCAGCGTCGCCGCCACGTTGAGCTCGAAACCGCGGATGGTGAACGGGAAGGCGGTGGTCGAGCCGGCGGTAGGGGTCGGTGTGCCGCCCGCCATCTGGTAAAAGTCGCCCGTGAAGTTCAGGGTGAACGTCGCGCAGCCCGCGATCCCCGTGACGCGGAGCCCGAGCAGGTCTCCGGGCTGCACCGCGATCGGCTGGGCCAGCGTGAACGTGTTCACGCCGGAGCCCGCCGGGACGGTCTGAGCCGGGCTGATGCCGACCAGGTCGTAGCTGCCGGCAGTGGTGGTTGGGCGCCACACCTCCAGCGCCAGGTTGCCATCGAAAGAGGCGGACGCCTGGGTGCTCCAGTCGGTGATCACCCAACTGCCGGCGGGCACCACGTAGCTCGGCCCGGCCGAGGCCACCTGGACCGTGTCCATGCCAGTGCCGCCCGCGCACCCGCTGCCGTCCTTTGCCTGTCCGATGACCGTGGCCGCCGCCGCGCTGGAGGGCGCCCCCAGCAGCCCGAGTGCCGCCATCGCAGCGGCCGCCGCCAGCCGACCAAAGATGCGATTCCGTCTCCCACTAGCCATAGTGGCCATGGACAACGCCGCGTTGCGTCAAGTCTTGCGCCAGGCTGACAGAATCGTGGGTGTATGGCCGCACCTGTCGAGCTGGTCGTCTTCTCCGACTACGTCTGACCCTTCTGCTACATCGACTCGGTCCGGGTCGAGCAGTTGGAGCGCGAGGGACTGGTCGAGGTGACCTGGCTGCCGTTCGAGCTGCACCCGCAGGTGCCGGCCGCGGGCATCTCGCGCGAGCGCTACTTCGGCCCCGGCCGAAGCGAGCAGATGCGGGCTCACCTGCAGGCGGCAGCCGCCGAGGTCGGCCTCACCATGGAGGCTCGCGAGGTGCTCATCAACTCACGCCTGGCGCTGGCCACGGCGGAGTTCGCCCGCGAGCGGGGCGCCTACCAGGTGGCGCACCGCGCGCTCTTCGAGGCCCACTGGCACCTGACCGGAAAGCTCGAGAACGTGGAGGACCTGAAGCGGATCGCGGCTGGCTGCGGGCTCGATCCCGAGGAGCTGGGCGTGGCGCTGGCCGAGGGCCGTTACGAGCCGGTGCTCGACGAGAACAGGCGGGAGGCGGAGTCGATCGGCGTCAACGCGATCCCCGCCCACATCTTCGGCGGCCGCTACCTGGTCGTCGGCGCCCACCCCTATGAGCTGTTCCTGCAGGTGGTGGACCGGCTCAGGACAGCTTGATCAGCGCGTCGACAAGGACGTTGGGTGCAGGCGGCGGGCCTTTTTGCAGAGGCGGGATGTTCTGGACGAGGTCGGTCAGCACCACGTGCAGAGAGAACGGGCCCTTGGCCTCGTTGGGGACGCTGAAGAAGGCGAGCTGGTCGCCGCCGCCGCCGCCCTTGCCGTAGAAGGTCCCCCCGGCCCCGACCGCCGTCCGATATGCGCTGCCGTCGGCGCCGATCAGCTCCCACCGGGACAAATCCGCAACCAGCGGCGGGTTGGGGGCCGCGTCCACGTAGCTCTCGGCGCCGACCTGGTGGCTGCCTTCGACCGCGCTCACCAGCGGGCCCTTGTACGCGTAGTCGACGGCGAGCACCCGGATCGAGCCGCCTGAGAACGTGTAGCGGCCGGCGTCGGCCAGCGTGGCCGGCGGCGGGATCATGTCCGCGGCCGCCGGAGCCTTGACCCGAGCGCCGCTGTTCACGTGGTCGAAAACGATCCGGGTCGAGCCTTTCATGAAATCCATTCGGTACTGCAGCGGGTAGCCGTCGCGCTGGCCGATCCAGAGCCGGACGGTCGCCTGCGACCCCATCGTGCCCGGGTGCGCCACCAGCCGCCAGGCCCGGTCCACCGCCGATCCCTCCTGGCCCTCGACCTGGAACGGCCCCGACGCCGGCCAGCTGTCGAAGTAGACAGGGTTGCCGGGTGTGAAGCCGTAGCTCATGGCGGCGGCGCCCATCGACCAGCGGGGATGGCTCCAGCCGGCCAGCAGCTGGTTGTAAGCGGTGCCGTTGATCTCCCGGTATTCGCCGGGCAGGAACCCGCCCTTGGGGCCGGGGGGAATCGCCGTGACCTGGCTGAGTGCCCGCGCCGGCTTCAGCTCCACCGTGCCGCTGTTGCTGCTGTAGAGGGTCCCGTCGGGTCCCGTGAACTGGGTCACGTAATGCGCGTCGTTGATGCTCGCCTGGCCAGGCAGGGCGGCGATCTGGGCAGCGGAGAGGTCCGGGTGCAGCACCGGCACGTCCGCCGCGCAGCCGGCGACCAGGAACAGCAGGCCGACTGCCGCCAACGTGTGCCTCACGCCTTCTACAACGCGGCGGCGGTCACCTGGGTATCGGCCGTCGCGAGGGCCGCCTCGACCGCCTCCAATCCCGCGTCCAGCTCCTCTTCGGCGATCGTAAGCGGGGGCGCCAGGACGATCAAATTCCAGCGCGTCAGGGTGGAGACGTGGCGCTCGTTCAGCGTATGCCGGACGGCGGCCATGGCCGGCGTCACCGGGTCCTCCGTCCGCTGCGGCGAGAGCGGCTCACGAGTGGTCCGGTCGCGGACCAGCTCGATGCCGGCCAGCATCCCCAGCCCGCGCACCTCGCCCACCGAAGGGTGCCTCTCGGCCATCTCGCGCAGCCGCGCCAGCATTCGCTCGCCGAGTCGCGCCGCGCGCTCCGCGAGACCCTCCTCGATGTAGACCTCCATCACCGCGCAGCCGGCGGCGCAGGCCAGCGGGTGGGCGGCATAGGTCAGGCCGGCGCCCAGGTAGTGGTCGTCGAAATGACGCGCCACGCGGCTGCTGGTGATAGCGGCGCCCAGGGGCACGTAGCCGCTGGTGAGGCCCTTGGCCACGGTCATGATGTCGGGCACCACGCCCCAGTGCTCTGACGCGAACCAGCGGCCGGTGCGGCAGAAGCCGGTGATGACCTCGTCGAAGATCAGCAGCACCCCGTGGCGATCGCAGGTCTCGCGCAGCCGCCGCAGGTACTTGTCGGGCGGCACCACCAGCCCGGAGAGGCCGGTGATCGGCTCGACCAGCACCGCGGCCACGGTCTGCGGGCCCTCGCCCACGATCGTGGCCTCGACCGCATCGGCGCAGGCCAGCGTGCAGGCATCTCGGTCGCGGCACAGCGGGCACCGATACCGGTAGGGGTCCAGCGTCTTGACGAAGCCCGCCGCGCCCGGCTCCGAGAAGACGCGCCGGTTCTCGCCGGTGGCCGTGATCGCGCCCAGCGTGGAGCCGTGGTAGCTCTGGTAGCGGGTCACGATCTTGAGCCGGCCGGTGGCCAGCCGCGCCATCCGGATCGCGTACTCGTTGGCCTCGGAGCCACCGTTCGTGAAGAAGACATGGTCGAGGTCGGCCGGGGTGACCTCGGCCAGCAACTCGGCCAGGCGGGTGGCGGGCGGGTTGGCGAAGCTGGGGCCGATCACCGGCAGGCGCGCCGCCTGGCGCTGGATCGCCTCCACCACCCGGGGATGGGCGTGCCCGACGTTCATGTAGGCCAGCTGCCCGGCGAGGTCGAGCCAGCGCGCACCGCTGTCGTCGGTGAAGTAGCTGCCCGACGCCTCGGTCACCGTGAGCGGTTGGATGGCCCCCTGCACCGCCCAGGGATAGAGGCGGCGGTCGCGGGGTGCCACGGCACGGATAATAGGCCGCGTGGCGGTCGCGGAAGCCCAGACGCTCGAGCGCCTGAACCGGCTGATCGGCCGCCTGCGGGCGCGCGTCCCCTTCTACCGGGAGCGCCTCCCGGAGGCACCACTTGAGTCCCTCGAGCAGTTCGGCGAGCTGCCCTTCACCACCAAGGACGACTTCCGCCAGAACTATCCGTACGGCCTGCTCGCGGTGCCGCTGGAGGATGTGGTGCGGGTGCATGCTTCCAGCGGCACCACCGGCCGGCCCGTGCTCACGGCGTACACGCGCGGCGACCTCGACCTGTGGGGCGAGTGCATGGAACGTGTGTACCGGGCCGGGGGCGTGGGTCCTGGCGACGTCGTGCAGAACGCTTACGGGTACGGGCTCTTCACCGGCGGCCTCGGCTTCCACCTCGGTGCCGAGCGCCTCGGCTGCACGGTGATCCCGACCAGTTCCGGGGTCACCCAGCGCCAGGTCATGCTGATCGCCGACCTCGGCACCACCGTCCTCACCTGCACGCCCTCCTACGCGCTGGTGCTGGCGGAAGCCATCGCCGAGGAGTCCTCGCGCCCGCTCCTCAAGCTGCGGGTCGGCTTCTTCGGCGCCGAGCCCTGGACCGACGGCATGCGCCGCCAGATCCAGTACGGCCTCGGGCTGGAGGCCTTCGACATCTATGGCCTGACCGAGCTCGGGGGCCCGGGCGTGGCCGTGGAATGCCACCAGCACAACGGGCTGCACATCTCCGAGGACCACTTCTACGCAGAGACCGTCGACCCCGAAACCGGCCGGCCGCTGCCGCGCGGGGAGCCCGGCGAGCTGGTGCTCACCAGCCTCCGGCGGGAGGCCTCACCCGTGCTGCGCTATCGCACGCGGGACCGCACGATCCTGACCGAGGAGCCCTGTCCCTGCGGCAGCCCGTTCGTGCGTATGGTCAAGGTCCACGGCCGGACCGACGACATGATCGTGGTCCGGGGCGAGAACGTGTTCCCCAGCCAGATCGAGGGGATCCTGCTCTCCATCGAGGGCCTGACCGCGAACTACCAGATCGTGGTCGACCGCGAGGCCAAGCAGCTGGACAGCGTGGAGGTCGTGGTCGAGGCCGCCCCGCACACCGACCACGCCAGCCTCCAGCGCGAGGCCGAGGAGAAGATCCGGGAGACCATCGGCCTGCGGGCCGAGATCAGCATCCTGCCCCCGGGCGTGCTGCCCCGCAGCGAGGGCAAAGCAAAGCGCGTGATCGACCGACGTTCGCTATAAGCGAGACAACCTCCCCACTAGCTGGGGAGGTCCCTCGCAGCGAAGCTGCGAGGGGGTGGGGGCGATGTAAGCCCCCCACCTAGCAGGCCCGGTCGGCGTCGCGGCCGGCCTTCAGGTACTGGACCAGCCACACCGGCGCGCCCGTGATCGAAGAGGCGCACATCAGCGCCGCCTCCGCCGGCGAGCCGGCGCCGGCCACCCAGTTGGCGTCGAGGCCCGGCGCCGACCAGCCGCCGGTGACCTCGGCCCACTGCCGCGCGGTGCTGTAGAGGCCGAGCATGGCACCGCGCGCCTTGAGGAAGTCGATCGCCCCGCGCAGCACCGATCGATTGAGGACCAGGTTGGCCGCCGACCAGCTGTTGGCGGTCTCCACGTCCAGCCACCAGGTGCGCACGCGCTGGCCGGTGGCGGTGTACAGCCAAGCCCTGGCCAGCTCCGCCTCGCTGCAGCCGATGGCGTAGGCCTGGCGCTCGAGGCTGGTGCCGCTGGCCGAGCCTGAGCGGACGCCGCAGCCGGCGGTGATGTGGGGGGCGTAGGTCGGCGAGTAGGCGGTGTTCATGTACACCGACGAGGTGCCCGGGGCGCCCGCCAGCTCGGCGGCCGCGCAGCCGTTGCGAGTGAAGGGCCGGCCGTTGGTCACCGCCACGATCGCGAACGCTCCGCGGGCCGGAGCGCCGCACTGGTAGACCGAGCTGTCATAGCCCACTGACCCGCGGGCGTACAGCGGGGAGGCGGCCAGCGCGGGGGCGGTCGTGACGGCGTAAGCCGCCAGCGCGAGGGTGACGGCGGCGACCAGGCGGGCCATGCCTCCACGAAACGGACCTGACCCGACAAGCTTGCGGCCCTTCGGTGAAGAGCTGTGAAGGCCGCGGTATCCTCGGCCGGTGGCCACCGGTCTGGTCGAGCGCCTGTCAGAGATCGTCGGGAACTCGTGGCTGGTCCGCGACCTCGAGGCGCTGGAGGAATACGGGCACGACGCCACCTTCATGGAGTCGGCGCCCCTGTGCGCGGTGAGGCCGGCCTCCACCGAGGAGGTGGCCGCGGTGGTGCGCGAGGCGGCGGCCGCCGGCGTGCCCGTGGTCGCCCGCGGGGCCGGGACCTCGCTGGTCGGCGGGCCGGTGCCGCTGGCCGCGGGCGTGGTGGTGAGCCTGGACCGGCTGACGGGCCTCGAGATCGATGCGCCGAACACGGTTGCCGTGGTGGGCGCGGGCGTGATCACGGCCGCCCTGGACGAGGCGGCGGCCGCGCATGGGCTCATGTACCCGCCCGACCCCGCCTCCTACGAGATGTCGACGATCGGCGGCAACGTGGCCTGCAACTCGGGCGGCATGCGCTGCGTGAAGTACGGCGTGACCGCCGACTACGTGATCGGGATGACGGTCGTGCTGGCAACCGGCGAGGTGCTGAGGCTGGGCGGGAAGCTGCGCAAGCGGGCGTCCGGGTACCGCACCATGCAGCTCTTCATCGGCTCCGAGGGGACGCTTGGGATCGTGACCGAGGTGATCGTCAAGCTGATCCCCCGGCCGCGCTTCGTGGCCACCGCGATGGTCGGCTTCCGGCGCCTGGAGGACGCCGGCAGTGCCGTGGCGCGGGCCCTGGCGGCGGGTCACTTTCCGGCGGCCATCGAGATCCTGGACCGGGGCTCGCTGGAGCTGGTCGCCGAGAAGCTGCCGCCCGGCTTCGAGCCCGAGCTGCAGGCGGTGCTGATCGTCGAGCAGGACGGCAACGACGAGGAGTTCGTGCAGCTCGACCTCATGAAGATGGTCGAGGTCCTGGACGGCGCCGACAATAGGATCGCCCAGTCCTCTCTGGAGCGCGAGCGGCTCTGGGAGGCGCGGCGCTCGTTCGGCAAGGTGCTGATGTCGATGCCCAAGAACTTCTTCGCCGAGGACGTGGCGGTGCCGATCGCGGAGATCCCGGAGATGATCCGGCGGGTGCAGGAGCTGGCGCGCGCGACCGGGTTGCGGATCGTCACCGTTGGGCATGCCGGCGATGGCAACCTGCACCCCACGATCCTGTTCGAGGACTCGCAGCGCGGCCTGGTCTCGGGGGCGGCGGCGCAGATCTTCAGGGACGCGCTGGCGCTGGGCGGCTCGATCTCCGCCGAGCACGGGCTGGGGGCGCTGAAGCGCGATTACGCGGAGCTGGAGCACGGCGCGCTGGGCATGGAGCTGATGCGCAGGTTGAAGCAGGCCCTCGACCCGGCGGGCATCTTGAACCCGCACAAGGTCTTCCCCGAACGGCCGGCGGACGACGCCTTCCTGGAGTCGATGCCGGGCTGGCTGCCGGACCCTGAGCGGCGCCGCCGCAAGGCGGAGCTCGGGCTCTGAGGCGCCCCTACTCCAGCAGCTTGTAGAGGTAGGTGGTGGCGCCTCGAGTCCCGTCACTGAGCAGCGAGTAGTCGGGGATCACGCCGGCCACCGTCCAACCCAGCTCGCGGTAGAGGCGCTCCGCGTCGCTGCCGGTCTGGGTGTCGAGGACCAGCGTGGTGCGGCCGCGCTCCCGCGCCAGCGCCTCGACCGCGTCCATGAGCGCGCGCCCTATGCCCTGGCGGCGCGCCGACCGGTGCACCAGCAGCTTGGCGACCTCGGCGCGGAAGCGCCCGTTGGGCATCACCGAGGGGTGCAGCTGGACGGTGCCCACCAGCGCGCCCTCGGCCCAGGCGCCGAGCAGCAGCACCCGGCCGGCGGCCACATCCGGCAGCAGCGAACGCCACCAGGCAGTGGCATCGACGGTCGAGAAAGGAATCACGAAGCCCACGCTCGCGCCCCCCTCCACGGCGTCGGCCAGGATCGAGGCCAGCGCGTCCAGCTCGCGTTCGGCGGCGGCCGCGTCGAGCGGGGCGATGTCGAGACTCAATCGACCAGGCGCAGCTGCATGAAGTAGTCGCGCGGCGTGAAGCCCGCCGCCGCGTACAGTGGCCGCCCGGCCTCCGTCGCCCGCAGCCACACGCGACCCCGCACTCCCGCCCCGCGTGCGAAGGCCAGCAGCTCCCCGAGCACGGCGTGCGCGACCCCGCGGCCCCGGAAACGGGGCTCGGTGTACATGCTCGAGATGTAAGCCTCCGTGCCGCTGACGCCGGGCGACGGCGGCACCTCGTAGAGAGTGATGGCGCCGATCCCGGCGGGCACCCCATCGATCTCAGCGAGGAAGGCGGCGAGATCGTGACGATCGAGGCGGCCGGCAAGCCAGCCCGCGATCTCACGTTCGATCGTCGCCTCGTCCCAGTCGAAGGGCGGGGGTGACTGGCGGATGAAGGCCAAACGCAGCCGCGCCCAGGCCGCGACCTCGTCGGCGGTGACCCGGCGCACGTTCAGAGCCGCGCCAGCTCCTCTTCGACGCGCGCCAGCAGGCGGTCGGCGGCGTAGTCGTCGTACGCGCGGCGGTCGTAACACAGCGTGAGGAAACAACGTCCCTCGCGTATCGCTCCTTGCGCGAGGATGCCGGGCTCGCCCGGGTTCACCAGCGGAAACGCCATCAGGGCGCCGCCGCCGCCGACATTGGTGATCGTGAAGCCCCCGCCGGTCACCTCGTCCGGCCGGAGTCCCGCTGCCCGCGCCCGCGCTGCCAGATCGGCGATCCGGTCAGACACCTGGTCGAGGTCGAGCGCCGGCACGTCCTTCACCACCGGCACCAGCAGGCCGCCCGGCACCTCCACCGCCACGCCGACATTGGCGACCGGCACCGCCGCTGCCAGCGCCTTTACGAAGTAGGACGTCCAGCTCCGCGCACCGCGCTGGATGTGGGACACGTCGACCTCGCGCACGCAGGCGCCCTGGGGGATGCGTGCCCGCGCCTCCTGCATGCGCTCGGCGATGCGCCGTCGCATCGAGCTGAGGCCGCCGGCGGGCGCCGGGGCCACGGCGGCAGGCGGGGGCTGCGTCATCGCGTGGTGGACGCCGACCCGTGGCCCGTCATCCCCGATCCGCGCGATGACCTGGCCCACCGGCACCGTCTCGCCGGCCGCGACCAGGATCTCCAGCACCCCGTCCGCCGGCGCCTCCAGCTCGGAGTTGACCTTGTCGGTCTCGATCTCGACCAGCGGCTCGCCCTTGCGCACGGCCTCCCCGGCCTGCTTGAGCCAGCGCGAGACGGTTCCCTCGACCAGGGTGTCGGCCAGCTTGGGCAGCTCGACGTCCATGACGCCGAGATTATCCGGGCGCCGCTTATGAGCTACTCGAACGCCGTCTGACCCAGATCAGCGCCGGCGCCCAGGTCAGGGCGCCGGCTGCCAGGAGCGCCCACTCCAGCCCGCGTACGGCGGGCATCTCGACCAGGGCGCCGAAGATGCACATCGACGCCGCGCCCGCCAGCAGGAAGGCCCCCGGGAAGAGCGCCCAGGCGCTGTACCAGGGCGGGGCGCCTTCGCGGTCGCTGAGGCGGTCGGTGAGGATCACGGCCAGCGCCACCAGCAGCGCGGGCACGCTCATGCTCAGGGCCCAGGGCGCCTGGACTCCGCCCGCCATGGCCGCGATCAGGGGCTGGATGGCGCAAAGCGTGAGCCCAGCCGGAACCGTGAAAGCGAGCAGCCGAAGGGTGGCCGAGGCGGGGGGCATCAAACAACCTCCCCGCTCGCCGGGGAGGTCCCTCGCGGCGCAGCCGCGAGGGGGTGGGGACGTTCCGCCTCTAGCGACCGCTTGAGCACGGCGAGAAAGCGCCCGGCGTCGGCGCCGTCGACGGCGCGGTGGTCGACCGACAGGGCCAGGTAAGCCTTGCCGTCGCGCACCGCTCCCACCCGGAGCGTCGCGCTCTGGCCCGGGCGCACTGCGGGGAGGCCGAGCAGGGAGCCGGAGCTGCCGTAGTCGACCAGGGTGAAGGTGCCGCCGCCGCGGGCGGGGGAGAGGAGGCCGAGGTCGAGGTCGATCGAGACCTGGTCGTGGAGCAGGATGCCGTCCCAGGTGAAGGTGGCGTTGCACTGGGGGACCGCCGCGCAGGCCTCGGCGACCGCGGCCACCACCGCCTCCAGGTGGGCTTCGGGGAGTTCCACTTCGACGACGCTGGTTGCCTCGGGGATGGTGGTGTCGTACGGCTCCCCCACCCCAACCCTCCCCGGGGGGGAGGGGGTCTGTTGCATCACCTTTCTAGCCGCCTCGGCGATTCCCCTTCGGTTAGGGATCACCGCGTCTTCCATGCGGTCGGCCACCGGGATGCCCCCGATGTCGGGCATGGCGACGCGGGCGGGCGGGACGCGGAGCACGCCCGCTTCGGCGGCCAGGGCGCACAGCTCGGCGCCCAGGCCCATGGTCAGCGTGTCCTCGTGGACCACCAGGAGGCGGCCGGTCCGGCGCAATGCATTCAGGAGGCCTTCGCGGTCGAGCGGCAGCAGCCAGCGCAGGTCGAGCACCTCGGCCTCGATCCCTTCGGCGGCCAGCTCCTCGGCCGCGGCCAGCGCCTCGTGCAGCATCATCCCCCAGCCCACGATGGTCAGGGCGTCGCCGGCGCGCGCGACCCGCAGCCGCCCGTCGTCGACCACGTGCTCGCCCTCCGGCACCGGGCCGCTGATCGCCCGGTAGGTGCGCTTGTGTTCCAGGAAGAGCACCGGGTCGGGGTCCCGGATGGCGGCGGTGAGCATCCCCTTGGCGTCGTCCGGGAACGACGGGGCCATCACCTTCAGCCCGGGGACGTGCGCGTAGAACGCCTCCACGCTCTGGGAGTGGTAGGGGCCGCCCCGGAACCCGCCGCCGTAGGCGGTGCGCATGACCAGCGGGCACGTCCAATCGCCGCCGGTGCGGTAGCGGAGCCGGGCGGCTTCGCCGGCCAGGTGGTCCATGGCGGCGTGCATGAAGTCGGCGAACTGGATCTCAGCCACCGGCCGCAGGCCGCGCATGGCGATCCCCATCGAGATGCCTGAGATCGCCAGCTCGGCCATCGGCATGTCGATGACGCGCTCGGGCCCGAAGCGGTCGAGCAGCCCCTCGGTGGCGCGGAAGACGCCACCCAGGCGCCCGATGTCCTCGCCCAGCAGGATGACGCGCTCGTCCCGCGTCATCTCCTCCGCGAGAGACTCGCGGACCGCGTCAAGAAGTGTGAGCGTACGTGTGCTCAAGCACGTCCTCGGGGTCGCCTTCCGGCTGACCCTCCGCCCACTCGGCCGCCTCGGCGGCCACCGTCATCGCCTCCTCGTCGACAGCGTCGGTCCGCGCTGGGTCCAGCTGCTGACGCAGCAGCAGAAGGGGGTCGCGCCGCCGCGCCTCCTCGACCTCCTCGCGCGTCCGGTAGCGCGTGTCGTCGTCGTTGGACGTGTTGGGCAGGAACCGGTAGCAACGCGCCTCGATGTACGTCGGCCCCTCTCCGGCTCGGGCCCGCGCGATCGCGCGCTCGGCTGCATCGTGCATCGCCGCCACCTCCATGCCGTCGACCGACTCCCCTGGGATGCCGTAGCCGGCGGCACGGGTGGCGATCTCCGGCTGGGCCGTCTCCAGGCGGGAGGGAACCGACTGCGTGTAGAAGTTGTTCTCGACGCAGAACACGCAGGGCAGCCGGTGGATGGCGGCGATGTTCATCGCCTCGTGCACCTCGCCCTTCTGGGCGCCGCCGTCTCCGAAGCTGATCCAGGTGACCTGGTCGGTGCCCAGCAGCTTCGATCCCCAGGCCACCCCGACGCCGTGGGTGACGTGGTTGGGCTGCGGGCCCTGCAGGCTGACGATGCCGTGCCGGCGCGACCCCCAGTGCGCGTAGGGCTGGCGGCCGTGCGCGCAGGGGTCGTCGCGGCGCGCGAAGAAGTGCAGGAACACCTCGCGCGGGGTCAGCCCGAGCGCCAGCATCGCCGCCAGGTCGCGGTAGTGCGGGGCCACAAAGTCGTGGCCCGCGCGCAGGGCCAGCCCGTAACCGACGCCGATCGCCTCGTGCCCCGAGCTGGGCACGGCGAAATGCGCCCGTCCCGACCGCGCCAGCCGCCACATGCGCTCATCCATCTGGCGGGCTGTGGACATGACCTGGTAGGCGCGGTCGAGATCAAGAGTCACCGGCGTGTGATCAGCACCTGCGTGGACCCCTGAAGCTCGATCCGCCCCTCGCCGACCCGGGCGCGCACAACTTCCACCGCCCGCCTCGCGACCCGCTCCCGCTCCGCGGGCTCCAGCGCCTCCAGCCGCCAGGCGCAGGCCCACCAGCCGCAGGACTTGGCGACCAGGTCCTCCGGGCTTTCGTAGTGGATGGCTTCCTCGAAGGTGAGGACCAGCGGCTCCCGAAAACCCGCCGCCACCAGTGCCGCCCGCGCCCGGTCGGGATCCATCAGGCACTCGATCGTGGCCGTGCGGTCGGGCGTGGCCGGGGGCGCGGGAATCCCGGCCAGCGCCTCCTCGATGAGCCGGGCGGCCTCGCGGCCGTGGGAGCGGGCGGGGAGGCTGGCCGCGAACAGGCCGCCGTCGCGCAGCACGCGCCGCGCCTGCCAGAGCGCGCGCAGGAGGTTGGGGCAGAACTGCAGGCCGTGGCCGCAGGCCACGGCGTCGAAGGTGGCGTCCGGGAACTCGAGCTCCTCGATGTCCATCTTCAGCACTTCGACCTGGCTGGGCGCCGCCTGGCGCAGGAGGTCGAGCATGCCGTCGGCGAGGTCCACCGCCACCACCTGGCCCGCAGGCCCCACGGCCTCCGCCAGCGGCAGGGTGAGCGTGCCCGGGCCGCAGGCCAGGTCCAGCACCCGGTCGCCCGGCCCCGCGCCCAGCGCCTCGACGACGTGGAACCGGCCGCGGTGCTCGCGGGGGTCCTGGATGCCCATGACGCGGTCCCGGTAGGCCTCCGCGTGGCGGCTGAAGACGCCGGCGAAAACCTCCTTCGAGCTCAGGGCGCCCGCCATTCGGCCTCCAGGGCCAGGGCCACCTCCACCAGGCCGCGCTCGGCTCCGGAGCGGCCGACCACCTGTATGCCGACCGGCAGGCCGGTGGTGGGGGCCGGCAGGGTGATCACCGGCTGGCCGCTGACGTTGAAGGGCCGCGTGAACCCGAGCAGCGTGCCCCGCTCCAGGGTCTGCCCGATCACCGGTGCCACGTAGGGTGTCGCCGGCAGCAGGAGCGCGTCCAGGCCCTGCAGCGCGGCGTCGGCCTCGGCGCGCAGCCGGCTCATCTCCAGCAATGCCTCCACGTAGCGCTGCCGCGGCACCCGCGAGCCCTGCTCGAGCAGGCCGCGCACATCCGCGCCGTACTTTTCCGGGACCTTCTCGAACCAGCGCTGGTGATAGGCGTAGGCCTCCAGGAGCAGGATCGTGATCCCGGCCTCGTGCATGCGCTCGCGGTCGGGGAAGTCGACCTCGGGGACGCGCGCGCTGACAGCGGCCCAGGCCCGGCCGGTGGTCTCGTCGAGCGCGAGCTGGCCGGCCCAGCCCCGGGGGACGCCGAGCTTGAGCTCGGCTCGGGCCCGCGGGCGGGCAGGAACCAGGTCGGTGAGCTCGCTCATGGCCTCCAGGGCGCGCGCCGCCGAGGCCACGTCGGGCGCCAGCGGCCCCAGAGTGTCCTGGGTGCGGCTGAGCGGGATCACCCCCTCCGTGTCGACCGTGCCCAGCGTCGGCTTGAAGCCGACCACACCGCAGAAAGCGGCGGGGATCCGGATCGAGCCGCCGGTGTCGGAGCCCAGCGCCCAGTCGCAGATGCCCATGGCGACCGCCACCGCCGAGCCGCCCGAGGAGCCGCCGGCCACCCGCTCCGGGTCGTGGGGGTTGCGGATGGGGCCGTAGTGGGGGTTGTTGCTGGTGGCGCCGTAGGCGAACTCGTGGAGGCTGGCCTTGCCCATCACCACCGCGCCGTGGGCCCGCATGCGCTCGACCACGGGCGCGTCCCGCTCCGCGGGGACCCTGGGCATGATCACGCCGCCGGCCGTGGTCACGGTGCCGCGCACGTCGACCAGGTCCTTGACCGCCACCACCTGGCCCTCGCCCTGCTCCTCGGTCAGTGAGATGAAGGCGTTGAGGTGGGCGAGCTCGCGCGCCCGGGCGCGCGCATGATCGGGGGTCATTGGCGGGCGGGCTACGCGTCCGGGGGGAGGCCGAAGTTCTTGAACAGGAAGGCGGCGATCAGCCTGTAGGCCTGCACCTGGTTGGCGCGCTTGCTGAAGTCGTGGCCCTCGTCCTCGAAGACGTGGTACTCGACGTCGCGGCCCAGCGCGCGCAGGGTCTCCACCATCTGGTCCGACTCCGGCTTGACCACCCGCGGGTCGCGCGCGCCCTGGAGCACCAGCAGCGGCGCCCGCACGCCCTCGACGTGGCTGATCGGCGAGCGCTGCATGAGCATCTCCGCGTCCTGGTCCGGGTCGCCCACCCACTTCTTCATCGAGGACCGCCAGTGGGGCGGCACGGCGCGCGCGAAGGTGACCAGGTTGGCGGGGCCCACCAGGTCGATGCCGCAGCGCCAGTAGTCGGGCAGCCGCGTCATCGCCGAGAGGGTGGCAAAGCCGCCGAACGACGCCCCGTAGATGGCGATGCGCTCGGAGTCGACCCAAGTTTGCTCGCGCAGCCACCTGGCCGCGTGCTCGATGTCCTTGAGCTCGGCCCCGCCCCAATCCCGGTGGATCAGCTTCTGGTAAGCCATCCCGTAGCCGGTGCTGCCGCGGATGTTGGGCGCCAGGATGGCCACGCCGCGGCTGAGCAGGTACTGATAGAAGGGCGAGCTGCGCGTGACCTGCGTGCGCTCCTGAGCCTCCGGGCCGCCGTGGATAGAGAGCAGGACCGGGAGCCGGCCATCGGCGTGCTTGGGCCGGTACAGCCAGGCCGGCACCTGGAGACCGTCGAAGGTCGGATAGCGCACCAGCTCGGGCTCGACCAGCTCGACTTCCGGGATGCCACCCAGGAACGACTCCGTGACGCGGCTCACCAGCTGCTGGCGGAGGTCGGCGACGTAGACGTCGAAGGGCCGGGTGCCGGTACCCACCAGGCCCGCCACCCGGCGGCCGTCGCGGGAGACCGCGAACTGCATGCAGACGCCGGCCGGCATCTGCGGGAACTCGAGCTCGCGGTTGGCGGCCAGGTTGCGGGCGTGGAAGCGCGAGTAGCCGTCCTCGTTGACGGTGTAGGCGAGGATGCCGCGGTCGGCCGAGAGCGCCGCGTGCTCGATTCCCCACTCGAGGTGGATCAGCGGCTCCCGGGCGCCGGTCTCGAGGTCGATGACCTCGACGTAGTGGTGGTCGTGGCCGCGGTCGGTGACGTTGTAGAGGCGGCGGCCGTCGGCGCTGAAGCCGATCGCCAGGTTGAGCTGCTCGCCCTGGTGAGGCGTCAGGTCGCGGCGCCGGCCGGTGCCGACCTCGACCAGGTCGACGTGCTGGTCGGTGTTGCCGATCAGCTCGATCACGGCCGCCTGGCGGCCGTCGGGATGCCAGGCGGCCGCGTAGAACTTGCCCTCGGGGGCGTCCAGGACCAGGCTGTACTCCCCTTCCTCGATGTGCAGCTCGTAGAGGCTGACGTCGGTCGGCCGCTCCTGGTTGCCGGACATCAGCATCCGTCGGCCGTCGTCGGAGACCGGCCCCACCGAGTACTGGACGTCGGGGCGGTCGGTGACCGCGCGCGGCCAGCCGCCGCCGGCGGGCAGCAGATTGATCTGCCACTGCTCGGCGCCGTGGTGGTCGAGCTCGACCACGAACCCGTGCGGCGTCCAGGCGTGGTGGCGCACCGCCTCCTCCTCCTGCGTCGTCAGCTGGCGAGGCCAGCCGCCGGCCACCGGGGAGGTCCAGAGGTTGAACTGGCCGGAGCCGTCGTGGGTGTAGGAGACCTGCTCGGCGTCAGGCGAGAAGTCGAGGTTGTTGAGCATGTAGAAGCGCCGGAGGGCGAAGAACTGCTCGAAGCTCGGGCGGGCCGGGGCCTTGGTCTGGACGCTCACCTAGTTCGTGGGCTTGGCGCCGAAGAGCCGCCGGATGCGGTCCCAGAGCACCAGGAAGAAGAGGCTCAGCGCATTGACGGGCTTGGCGGTGGCCATCGGTCGCGGCGCGACCGGTGCGACCTGGGCGGGGGTGGCCGGCGCCGCCGTGGCCGCCGCGGCATCGGCGCCGGTGGCCGCCGCTTCCGCGACCGCCGGTGCTTCAGCCGCGCTCACTTCGATGGCGCCGGGCGCCCCCTCGCCTTCGAGGTTGGACTTGATGCAGGCGGCCATCTGGCTGACCAGGCGCCGGGAGACGTCCTCCATCACGCCGCGCCCGAAGTTGGCGACCCGGCCGGCAACTGTGAAGTCGGTCTCCAGCTTGACCGTGGAGCCGGCGCCGTCGGCCAGCACGCTCATGGTGGCGGTGGCGTTGGCGGAGCCGGGACCGGTGGTCTCGCGACCGCTGGCTTCCAGCTTCGCGATCCGCGCCGCGTCGTCCTTTTCGATGATCTTGGCGGTGCCGTTGTAGGCCACCGTGATGGGGCCGACCTTGATCTTCACCTTGCCCTTGAAGGTGGTCGGGTCGACTACCTCGGAGAGCTCGGCGCCCGGCATGCAGCCGACCACGCGGTTGATGTCGACCAGGAATGCAAAAACCGTGTCCGGCGGGGCGGCGACTGGGAACTGGTTCTCGATCTGCATCAGGCCTGCGCCCTAAGGTACTGCGAAATATACTGACCACGTTTCGCACGTTCGTCTGGTCTGGGGGTATAGCCAAGGGCGAACCTGCTATGCCGCGCTCTTCAACTTGTCCACCCACAACAGCGGGAGGTAGCGGATGAAGCACAAGGTCGCGACCACCATCAATGGGAGGGGCCGGCAAGACGAAGTCGAGGCTCGACTCCTCCTCGTCCACTACATACGCGACGTCGCCGGCCTGACCGGCACCCATGTCGGGTGCGACACCAGCCAGTGCGGCGCCTGCACGATCCTGGTCGATGGCAAGGCCATCAAGTCCTGCACCATGTTCGCCGTCCAGGCCGAGGGGCGCCAGCTCACGACCATCGAGGGCCTGGCCGACGGGGACACGCTGCATCCCATCCAGCAGGCCTTCTGGGATGAGCACGGACTGCAGTGCGGCTACTGCACGCCCGGCTTCATCATGGCCGCCAAGTACCTCCTCGACACCAACCCCAGCCCCAGCGACGACGAGATCCGCAAGGGCCTGGAAGGCAACCTGTGCCGCTGCACCGGCTACGTCAACATCATCAAGGCCGTGAAGACGGCCTCCCAGGTCATGGGTGGCGCGCAGCAGGCGAAGCCTGCGACCGCCGGCCAGCCGGTGGGCCAGCCCACGGCAGGGAGCTAGAGCGATGGCGATCAGCAAGATGATCGGCGCCAAGATCCATCGCCGCGAAGATCCCCGGCTGGTCTCCGGCGGCGGCCGCTACATGGACGACTTCAAACGGCCCAACACCACCTACGCCGCTTTCATCCGCAGCCCTTACGCGCACGCCAAGATCCGGATGATCGACCCCACCGAGGCCAAGCAGGCGCCCGGGGTCGTGGCCGTGTTCACCGCGAAGGACTTCGAAGGCGTGCTGATGGGCCCGGCGCCGGTCGCGCCGGCCTTCGTGGCCGAGAAGCACACGGTTCCCGACCGGCCGCCGCTGCCGCTCGACGAGGTCGTCTACCAGGGCCAGCCCGTGGCCATGGTGATCGCCGAGTCGAAGGCCGAGGCCGCCGACGCGGCGGCGCTGGTCCAGGTCGACTACGAGCCGCTGCCCGCGGTCATGGACCTCGAGAAGGCCCTCGACCCCAGCAGCCCCAAGGCGCACACCGCGCTGCCCGACAACATCGCCTGGGACCTGGTCTACAACGCTGACGCCGACTCGAGCTTCGCCGAGGCCGAGGTCACCGTGAAGGAGCGGATCCTGCAGCAGCGCCTGGCGCCGACTCCAATGGAGACGCGCAGCGTGATGGCCGAGTGGAGCCCACACGAGGGCTCGATGACGCTCTGGCTCTCCAACCAGGGTCCCCACTTCATCCGCCTCTTCGTGGGCGGCGCGCTGGGGCTTCCCGAAAACCGCATGCGCGTCATCTCGCCCGATGTGGGCGGAGGCTTCGGCGCCAAGATCTGCCCCTACCCCGAGGACTACCTGGTGCCGGGGGCCGCCAAGATTCTCAAGCGACCGGTCAAGTGGACCGAGAGCCGCACCGAGTCGATCCAGGTCACCACCCACGGCCGCGGCCAGATCTTCGACGTCGAGGTCGCCGGCATGAAGGACGGCACGCTGCTGGGCATGAAGGTCACCCAGTACCTGGACGCGGGGGCCTACATCGGCACCTTCGGCGCCTTCCAGGCCTGCGCCTGCCTGCTGGCGGGTGGCGGCTACAAGTGGAAGCAGATCGCCGCCCGCACCATCGGCGTGCTCACCAACAAGGTTTCCACCGATCCCTACCGCGGCGCCGGCCGGCCCGAGGCCACCCACCTGGTGGAGCGCATGGTCGACGTCTTCGCTCGCGAGATCGGGATGGACCCCGCGGCGGTCCGCAAGAAGAACTTCGTCCAGCCCGGAGACTTCCCCTACACCCAGAACTTCGGGCTGGTCATGGACTCCGGCGACTACGAGCGCTCGCTCGACAAGGCGATGCAGATCGTCGGCTACGAGCAGGTGCGCAAGGAGCAGGAGGAGGGCCGTAAGCAGGGCCGCTATATCGGCATCGGGCTCTCCACCTGGATCGAGATCTGCGGCTTCGGCCCGGCGGCCGCCACCGCCCCGGCCACCGGCGGGATCGGGCTCGTGGAGTCGGCACAGGTACGCGTGTATCCCACCGGTTCGGTGACGGTCTGGACCGGCACCCACTCGCACGGCCAGGGGCACGAGACCACGTTCAGCCAGATCGTGGCCGACACCCTGGGCATCCCCTACGACCAGATCGAGATCAAGCACGGCGACACCGGCGAAGGCACCGCCTTCGGCTACGGGACCTACGGGTCGCGCTCGCTGGCCGTCGGCGGGATGGCGATCAAGATGGCCTCGCAGAAGGTCGTCGACAAGGCCAAGCAGATCGCCGCCCATTCCTTCGAGGCGGCCGAAGAGGACGTCGTCTTCGAAGGCGGCGAGTTCTACGTCAAGGGCTCGCCCGACAACCGGCGCAAGATCCAGGAGGTCGCGTTCGAGGCCTACGGCGCCGCGCTGCCGGAAGGCATGGAGCAAGGGCTGGAGGCGGTCGCCTACTTCGATCCGCCCAACTTCGTGTGGCCCTTCGGCGCCCACATCTGTGTGGTCGAGGTGGACATCGAGACGGGCGCCGTCAAGATGCTGAAGTACGTGGCCGTGGACGACTGCGGCAACGTGATCAACCCCATGATCGTGGAGGGCCAGCTGCACGGCGGAATCGCGCAGGGCATCGCCCAGGCCCTCTTCGAAGAAGTGATCTACGCGGAGGACGGCAGCCTGCGCACGGGCACGCTGCTCGACTACGCGATCCCCACGGCCAACGAGATGCCGCCGCTCACCCTAGACAGCACGGTGACCCCCTCGCCGACCAACGCGCTCGGCGTCAAGGGCATCGGTGAGGCGGGCACGATCGCGGCCAGCGGGGCCGTGATCAACGCCATCGTGGACGCGCTTTCGCCCCTTGGCGTGCGCCACGTCGACATGCCGGCCAGCCCGGACCGGCTCTGGAAGCAGCTGCAGGAGCACCGCACCGGCCTCGAGGGCTACCACACGGTGGCCGTCGCCGACACCCCCGAGGTTGACGACGCGCCGCGCAAGGGCGGGCCCGAGTCCGAGCTGCCCGGCAGCCTGGACGAGGGCGAGATCGGCAAGACCGGCGGCAAGGCCGAGCCCGGCTCGGAAGGCTCGCCGCAGGAGGGGCCGCGCCACCAGAAGGACTACGACCGATGACCCGGGCCGCACCGGGCCAGCCGGACGTCGACGACGCTCCCCGCCGCGGGGGGCCGCAGTCGCCGCTGCCGGGAAGCCTCGACGAGGGCCAGATCGCGGGCACCGGCGGCTCCGCCGAGCCCGGTTCCGAAGGCTCGCCGCAAGAAGGACCACGCCACCAGGAGGATTACGACCAGTGATACCCGCTGCGTTCGAATACGCCCGCGCCTCCTCGGTGCAGGAGGCATCCGACCTGCTCGGCAAGTTCGGCGAGGACGCCAAGGTCCTCGCCGGCGGCCACAGCCTGATCCCGCTGATGCGGCTGCGCCTGGCGCAGCCGTCCGCGCTCGTGGACATCACCGGCGTCAAGGAGCTCTCCTACATCACGCGGGAGAACGGCAAGCTCCGGATCGGCGCCCTCACCCGCCACGTGGAGATCCACAACAGCGAGGAGATCAAGCAGAGCCTGCCGATCCTGGCCGAGGTGGCCTCCGAGGTGGGGGACAACCAGGTGCGCAACATGGGCACCATCGGCGGCGTCATCGCGCACGCCGACTCGGCCGGCGACTACCCGACGCTCTGCGTCATGCTCGACGCCGAGATCGTCACCAACAAGCGGCGGCACGCCGCGCACGAGTTCTTCCAGGACCTCTTCACGACCCCCCTGGAGAACGACGAGATCGTGTGCGAGGTCGTCTTCCCGGTGGCCAGCGGGGCGCACAAGTACATCAAGTTCCGGCGCCGCCTCTTCGACTGGGCGATCGTGGGCGCGGCCGCCCAGCGCACCGACCAGGGGTGGCGGATCGGGCTCACCAACGTGGGGCCGACGCCGGTCCGGGCGGTGGCGGTCGAGCAGGCGCTCGGCCAGGGTGCCTCGCCTTCAGAGGCTGCCGAGCACGCCTCGGACGGGCTCAACCCGAGCGGCGACATCCGGGCCACCCCCGAGTACAAGAAGCACCTGGCGAGGGTGCTGACACGACGCGCCATCGAACAGTCTCAATAGACGCCGGACATGGGTGGGGGCCACGGCTGCACGCCGTGGCCCTCGCCACGGCGGCGCCGGGCACGGTGCTGATCGCCGTCCGGCTCTGGAGCGCGGCCGCCGGGGTAGCGGCTTCGGCGTTCCGGATGCTCGGGCCGTACGTGCACCCGGCTGCGATCACCCTCGTCGTGCTGGCATTGGCCCTCCTCGCACTGGCCGTCCCGGCCTGGCGCGGCAACCCCTTGGCGGTGGCCGCCGGCACCGCGCTGCTGGTGGTGGTCGCGCTGGTCAGCGCCCAGCTGGTCGTCGCCGACCGCTCCGCCTACCTCCTGCTGGGGGTGGCGCTGCTGGGCGCCGCCCCAGGCGCGTTCCTGGTGAGCGGCCCGGCGTTCTTCGACCCCGCCCGCACCCGGCGCTGAGTTAGCCCCGGCACAGGTCCGGGTAGCCTTACTGCTGTGAACCGAGACTCACCCCACGAAACCTTGCGGTTTCGCGGGGACCCCGAGGACGGGGCCGCGCCCGCCTCCATCGACGACCTCATGGCGCGGCTGCGCGAGCGCAGCTACATCGGCGACCGCGCCCTCGCCACCTCGATCTACCTGGCCCTCAAGCTCGGCAAACCCCTCTTCATCGAAGGCGAGGCCGGGGTGGGCAAGACAGAGGCCGCCAAGGTCATGGCCGACGTCCTGGGCGCGCGCCTGATCCGGCTCCAGTGCTACGAAGGCATCGACCTCGCGCACGCGGTCTACGAGTGGAACTATCCCCGCCAGCTCCTGCACATCCGGCTCCTCAACGAGACCTCGGACCGGGGCGCTGCCGAGAAGCAGATCTACAGCCCGGAGTTCCTGCTCCGGCGGCCGCTGCTGGACGCCATCGACAACCACGACCCGGTGCCGCCGGTGCTCCTGATCGACGAGATCGACCGCTCGGACGAGGAGTTCGAGGCCTTCCTGCTCGAGGTCCTCAGCGAGTTCCAGATCTCGATCCCCGAGCTGGGCACCATCACCGCCACCCAGGCGCCCTTCGTGGTGATCACCTCCAACCGCACTCGCGAGGTCCACGACGCGCTCAAGCGCCGCTGCCTCTATCACTGGATCGACTACCCGAACCTGGAGAAGGAGATCGCGATCGTGCGCGCCCGCGCGCCTGAGGCCGCCGAGGGCCTGGCCCGCGAGGTGGCCCAGCTGGTCCAGAACCTGCGGGGCATGGAGCTCTACAAGGTCCCCGGCGTGGCCGAGACGCTGGACTGGGCGCGCTCGCTGGCCGCGCTGGGCGCCACCAACCTGGATCCCCAGCTGGTCGACGCCACCCTGGGCGCGGCCCTCAAGTACCAGGAGGACCTGGAGAAGGCGCGCGAGAACCTGCCCGAGCTGGTGGCCAAATCTCGTATCGGCGGTGGCTGAGCGCCCGCGCGCCGACCTCCTGCCGCGCCTGGCGACCTTCGCGCGGCTCCTCCATGACGCCGGCCTCGAGGCCGGCCCGGGCCGCCTGACCGACTCCGCGCGGGCCCTCGGGCACATCGACCTGCGCCTGCAGGAGGACTTTCGTAGCGCCCTGCGCTCGGTGTTCGTGAGCCGCAAGGAGGAGCTGCCCATCTTCGAGGCGGCCTTCGACATCTTCTGGGCGCCCCCCGACCCGCGCATCCTGGCCGGGGCCATCCCGGGGCGGCCGCGCCCGCTCCCGCTGCCGCCCGAGAAGGCCCGGGCCTGGATGCAGCTGCTCGGCCTCAACACCTCGCGCATGCCGCGCGAGCAGGAGGGCGAGCCCCCGCCGGCGACCAGCTCCGGCTACAGCGCCCAGGAGCTGCTGCGGCGCAAGGACTTCGAGGACCTGACCTGGCAGGAGACCGAGCAGGTAAAGCGCCTGCTGCAGCAGTCGCCGTGGCGGATCGCGGAGCGGAAGACGCGCCGGGTGCGCCCCTCCTCGCGGGGCTCGGTCGACCTCCGGCGCACCGCGCGCCGCTCGATCCGGACCAGCGGCGAGATGGTCACGCTGCTGCACCGGCAGCCGCGCCTGCGCCGGCGCCCGATCGTGCTCCTCTGCGACGTCAGCGGCTCGATGGAGAAGTACAGCCGGCTGCTGCTGATCTTCGCCCACGCCATCGCTCGGCGCGAGGACGTGGAAACCTTCGTCTTCTCCACCCGGCTGACGCGCATCACGCGCCTGCTTCGCCGGCGCGACCTCGACCGGGCGCTGGCGGATGTCAGCAAGCAGGTGCACGACTTCAGCGGCGGCACCCGGATCGGCCAGGCCCTGGCCGACTTCAACCGGCGCTGGGCGCGGCGCGTGCTGGGGCACGGCGCGGTCGTGATCGTGGTCAGCGACGGGTGGGATCGCGGCGACCCCTCCCAGCTCGAGCACGAGCTCTCGCGCCTGCATCGGATGGCACATCGCCTGATCTGGCTCAACCCGCTGCTCGGCTCGGAGGGCTATGAGCCGCTGACGCGCGGCATGCAGGCCGCGCTGCCCCACACCGACGACTTCCTGGCCGCCCACAACCTGCAGGCGCTGGATGAATTGGGCCGGCTGCTGGCCGGTTTAAATCGTCATCGGCGCCCGCGGCACGCGGAGCGCGTGGCTAAGGTGGAGCAAGAGATCGATGCGTGAAGTCCTGGACGAGTACCTGGCGTGGCGGCGGCAGATCCCGAAGGTCGAGATCGCGATCGCGACCGTGACCGAGACCTGGGGGTCGAGCCCGCGCCCGCTGGGCTCCAAGATGATCGTCAGCTCGGACGGCAAGATGGCGGGGTCGGTCTCCAACGGCTGCGTGGAGGGGGCCGTCTTCGAGGAAGCCCAAAAGGTGCTGGCGAGCGGCCAGTCAAAGCTGGTCGACTATGGCGTCGCCGATGAGACCGCATTCGAGGTCGGGCTGGCCTGCGGGGGCCACATCCAGGTCCTGATCGCGGTGGCCAGCGAGGTCCACGACAGCCTGGCCGAGAAGCTGGTGGAGAACCGCCCCTGCTACCTGGAGACCGACCTCGGCAACGGCGAAGCGGCGCTGCTGCTCAAGGCGCCCGACCGGGACCAGCCCTGGCGCGAGGGTGACCTCTTCGTCGAGCCCTTCGCCCGCCTGCCGCACATGGTGATCGTGGGCGCCATCCACATCGCGGTGCCCCTGCACCGGCTGGCCAAGCTGATGGGCTACCGGGTGACGGTGGTCGACGCCCGCGCCAAGTTCGCGACCGAGGAGCGCTTCCCGGAGGCGGACGAGGTGATCGTGGCCTGGCCGGACGAGGCGCTGGCGGGCATCCCGATCGACCGCTCGACGGCGGTCGTGATCCTGACCCACGACCCCAAGTTCGACATGCCCGCGCTGCGCGCGGTGCTCGGCAAGGGGGCCGGGTACATCGGGGCCATCGGGTCCAACAAGACCAACGCCAACCGGTTCGACGCGCTGCGCGAGGAGGGCTTCTCGGACGAGGCTCTGGCTGCGGTGCACGGGCCGATCGGTCTCGACCTGGGGGGCCGGGGTGCCGAGGAGACGGCGCTCGGGATCATGGCCGAGGTCACGGCCGCCCGCCACGGCGGGACGGGCCGGTTCATGCGCGAGGTGCGGGCGAAGCAGGCCGCCTCGGCCTAAGCAGCGGGCCAGACCCACCCGCATTCCCCGGGAAATGTGCCGTGGGTGGGCGCCGAAACGCGGCATTCCCCGGGTAATGCGTTTTGGGCGGCCCGCGGGGGGGTCTCCCTTTACTCCGCCAGGCGGCGGAGCTCGTCCATGTTCGCCTTGTCCGGGCCCTCTCCGGCGCCCGGGACCTCGAGGACGAACGGCGTGTCGCGCAGGCGCGGGTCGTGGAGGAGCGCCCGGAAGCCGTCCTCTCCGATCTCGCCCTGGCCGATGTTGGCGTGGCGGTCGCGGTTGGAGCCGAGGCCGGTCTGGGAGTCGTTGGCATGGATCGCCTCCAACCTCTCGATCCCCACCACGCGGTGCCACTCGTCGAGCGTCCTCTCCGCCGTCTCCACGGTGCGCAGGTCGTAGCCCGAGGCGAAGGCGTGGCAGGTGTCGAAGCAGACCCCGGCGCGCGGGTCGTCGACCGCGTCCAGCAGGGCGCGCACCTCCTCGAAACGGGCGCCCACGCAGCCCCCCAGGCCGGCGTTGTTCTCGATCAGCAGGTGCGCGGTCTGGGGGTCGGCGCGCTCCATCACCCGCAGCAGGTGCTCGCGGATCTGGGGCAGGACTTTCTCGAAGCCCTGGCCCTTGTGGCTGCCGGTGTGGAAGATCACGCCCGTGATCCCGAGCTGGTCGGCGGCGGCCAGGTAGCCCGCCAGGGTCGATTCCGAGCGCTGGCGCAGGGTGGCGTCGTCGCCGGCCAGGTTGATCAGGTAGACGGCATGGAAGAAGAAGGGCGGATTGCCGGCCGCGTCGGCGGCCTCCTTGAACTTGGCGATGCGCTCCTCGTCGAGCTTGGGCGAGCCCCAGAATCCGGGTGGCGTGGGGTGGCACTGGATCGACACCGCGCCCATGGCCGCGGCGCGGCCGAAGGCCAGGTGGAGGCCGCCCGAAGAGTCGACGTGGGCGCCGAGAATGGGCACCCGCCGATTGTGCCCCATGCGGGGAGGGGGGGCCCTGAGAGTACCCTGCGCGGGTCCCCGATGGCCGTCTTCCTGATGAGCGACCTCGACCTGCCGCTCCGCGACCGGACCTATCGAGAACCGGAGGGTCCGCACGTGCTCCTGGTGCGTGGTCGCGAGCTCGACGATGCGCTCGAGCACCTCGATGCGCGGCCCGATTGCCGGGCCCTGGGGATCATCGGCCCGGTCGCCGGCGACGTGCCCGACCTCGCCCTCGTGCAGGGCCGCCGCCTCCTCGTCTGCTGCGAGGACGGGCCCCGGATGCGCGAGCTGGCGGAGGCGGGGATGAACGCCGGCGCGGAGGTTGAATGGCTGCGCTCCGACAAGCCGGACTTCGACCGCCTGGCGGCCTGGGCCCTGCCGGTGGTCGGCGTGGTGCTGGCGGCGGGGGCGGCCACCCGGATGGGCAGCAACAAGCTGCTGCTCGACGCCGGCGGCCAGCCGCTGGTCTGCCACGTGGTGGAGGCGGCGTCCGAGGGGGGCTGCCACCACGTGATCGCCGTCTATTCCCAGCCCGGCGTGCGCGAGGCCATCGGCAACTCCGCGCTCTGCGTCGAGAACCCGCAGGCGGCCACCGGCCAGGCCTCCTCGCTGCGGGTGGGGCTGGCCGCCGTGCCCGAGGACATGGCCGGCGCGCTGATCCTGCTCGGAGACCAGCCACTGGTCGGCTCGCGCACGGTCGAGGTCGTCCTCCGGGCCTGGCGCCGCGAGGGCGCGCGGCCCGCGGTCGCGACCTCCTACAACGGCAAGAAGAAGGACTGGCGCCCGCCCGTCCTGCTCGACCGCGCCCTCTGGCCGGAGCTCATGAACCTGGAGGGGGATGCCGGCGCCCGGCAGGTCCTGGAGGGGCGGCCGGAGTTGGTCGATACTGTGCATTCGGCCGGCCGGCCGGACGACGTCGACACTCCCGAGGACTATGCCAAGATCGTCCACCTCTTCCCTGGAGAGAGCCCGCGCTGACCAGCTGAAGCAGCTGCGCGAGGGGCTGCCCGCGGTGCTCCGTGGCAACCGGTTCTACCGCGCCCGGCTGCACGACGTCCGGAGCTGGGACGACTTCGAGCGCCTGCCCTTCACCACCAAGCCCGAGCTGGTGGCCGACCAGGCCGGCACTCCGCCCTTCGGCACCAACCTGACCTTCCCCCTCGACCGCTACGTCCGCCTGCACCAGACCTCAGGGTCCAGCGGCCAGGCGCCGCTGCGCTGGCTGGACACCGCCGAGTCCTGGGGGTGGTGGCGCCGGATCTGGGCCGAGCACGTGTACAGCGCGGCCGGTGTCGGTGCCCGCGACCGCGTCTTCCTGGCCTTCTCGTTCGGGCCCTTCATCGGTTTCTGGTCGGCCTTCGCGGGCGCTGAGCAACTGGGAGCGCTGGTGATCCCGGGCGGCGCCATGAGCACCGAGCAGCGGGCGCGGGCGATCATGGAGCTCGGCGCCACCGTGCTCTGCTGCACGCCGACCTACGCCCTCCGCCTGGCCGAGGTGGGGACCGGGTTGGGCATCGACCTCTCCGCCTCGCCGCTGCGGGTGACCATCCACGCCGGCGAGCCGGGCGCCAGCATCCCGGCCACCCGCGACGCCATCGACCGCGCCTTCGGCGCCTACGCCATGGATCACAGCGGGATGACCGAGCTGGGCCCGACCGGGTTCAGCTGTGTGATGCGCGACGGCCTGCACCTCATCGAGTCGGAGTTCATCTTCGAGGTCATCGACGAAGAACTCGTGGCCACCAACCTCGGGCGCTGGGGCTCGCCGCTGATCCGCTACCGGACCGGCGACCGGGTGCGGCTCTCGCGCGAGCCGTGCCCCTGCGGCAGCCCCTTCCCGAAGCTGGTGGGCGGGATCCTGGGCCGGGTCGACGACATGGTCACGGTGCGCGGCGTCAATCTCTACCCATCGCAGGTGGAGGACATCGTGCGCCGCCACCCCGAGGTGGTCGAGTTCGTGCTCGAGCACCGGCGGGAGCGGCAGATGGACGAGGTGACCCTGGTGATCGAGTGCACGGACGGGGCCGTCGTCGCGGAGCGCTTGGAGGCGGAGCTGCGCCAGGCGCTGGGGGCGCGCATCGGCGTGCGCCAGGTCGAGCTGGGAACCCTGCCCCGCGCCGAGCTGAAGGCCAAGCGCTTGATTAGGATCAGCTGATGGCAGTGACCGAGAAGGCGGCGAAGGCGGTGCGCCACCAGCTTCCCTACCGCGACGAGTTGACGCCGGTGTCCTTCCTGGAGCGTTCGGGGCAGGTACATGCCGAGCGGATCGCGGCGGTCGACGGGGAGCGCAGCTGGACCTACGCCGAGTTCCGCTCGCGCTCGCGCCGGTTCGCCCACGCGCTGCGCAAGGCGGGGCTCCGGAAAGGCGACCGCATCGCCTTCCTGGCCGTCAACTCGCAGCCCCTGCTGCTCGCCCACTTCGGCATCCCCCAGGCGGGCGGCGTGATCGTCGCCATCAACACCCGCCTCTCCCCGGACGAGGTCGCCTACATCCTCGAGCACTCGGGCTCGACGATGGTTTTCTTCTCGCCGGAGCTGGAGCCGATGCTGGCCGGCGCGCCGGCCGCGATGCGCCGCTTCAACCTGGCGGCAGATTTCGAGCCCTTCCTGGAGACCGGCTCGGAGGAGCCGGTTGAGTCCTGGCTGGTGGACGAGTACGAGACCATCGCGATCGACTACACGTCCGGCACCACCGGCCGCCCCAAGGGCGTCATGTACCACCACCGGGGCGCCTACCTGAACGCGCTCGCGATGGCCCTCGACCAGCGCCTCGACGCCGGCTCCACGTACCTGTGGACGCTCCCCATGTTCCACTGCAACGGCTGGTGCTTCACGTGGGCGACGATCGCTGTCGGCGCGCGCAACTTCTGCATCCCGAAGGTCGATCCGCCCCAGATCTGGCAGCTGCTGCGCAGCGAGGCCGACTGGCATTTCTGCGGCGCGCCCACGGTCCTGACGATGCTCGTCAACGACCCCGCTGCTGCCCGCCTCGAGAGACCCGCGCGCCTGTTCACGGCCGGAGCGCCGCCCTCGCCGACTCTGATCGCCACCATGCAGGAGCTGAACTTCCAGCTCGACCACGTGTACGGGCTGACCGAGACCTACGGGCCGTTCACCATCAACGTCTCCCCGCCCGACGCCGACGCCCCGGCGCGTGCCCGCCAGGGCTACCCCAACCTGGTGGCCGGCCAGGTGCGGATCATCGACGAGAAGATGCAGGACGTGCCCGCCGATGCGGAGACCCTGGGCGAGGTGGCGATGCGCGGCAACGTGGTCATGAAGGGCTACTTCGAGAACCCGGAGGCCACGGAGCTTGCCTTTGCGGGCGGCTGGTTCCACTCCGGCGACGTCGGCGTCATCCACCCCGACGGCCAGATCGAGCTGCGCGACCGCAAGAAGGACATCATCATCTCGGGCGGCGAGAACATCTCGACGATCGAGGTCGAGCAGGCGATCGCGTCCCACCCCGCCGTCATGGAGTGCGCGGTGATCGCCATCCCCGACGAGCGTTGGGGCGAGGTGCCCAAGGCGTTCGTGACACTGAAGCCGGGCAAGAGCGCCACCGAAGCCGAGATCGTCGAGCACGTGCGCTCCAAGATCGCCAAGTTCAAAGCGCCCAAGGCGGTCGAGTTCGGCGAATTGCCGAAGACCTCGACCGGCAAGGTCCAGAAGTTCGTGCTCCGCGACCGCGAGTGGAAGGGGCGCGAGAAGCGCATCAACTGAGGACGCGCCGGCTCGGCCTCTCGATCCCGGGCGAGCGCATGCCACTGTCCGAGGTGCCGGCGCTGGCGGCGCGCGCCGAGGCGCTCGGCTACACGGATCTCTGGTCGTTCGAGATCAACATGTTCGACGGCTTCACGCCGCTGGCGGCGGCCGCCGCCACGACCCGCGAGGTGCGCCTGGGCACCGCCATCGTGCCGGTCTTCTTCCGGCCGCCGGGGCTGCTGGCCATGCAGGCGGCGGCCATGGCCGAGCTGGCGCCCAGGCGCTTCGTGCTCGGGGTCGGCTCCTCGACCCCGGTCGTGGTGGAGCAGTGGATGGGGGTGCCCTTCGGCCCGCCCGTGAAAGCGGTCCGCGAGACGGTGGTCGCGGTCCGGGCGCTGCTGGCCGGGGAGAAGGTGGGCGGGATGCGCCTGGCGCGGCCACCCGGGCAGCGGCCGCCGATCTGGATGGCGGCGCTCGGAGAGCGCATGGCCGCCGCCGCGCGCGAGCTCGCGGACGGGATCTGCCTGTACATGGTCGGGCCCGGCCTGATCCGCGAGATCGTGGGCGACCAGGACTCCATGTGCCGGATCAACGTCATCCACGGGGAGGCAAAGGCGGCGCGGACGCTGGCCCGCCGCACGATCACCACCTACGCGCTGGTGCCCTTCTACGCCCGGGTGCTGGCCCGCCAGGGGTTCGGTGAGGAGATCAAGGCGATCCTCGAGCGCTGGGCGGCCGGCGATCGCGCCGCGGCGACCGGCCAGGTCTCCGACGCCATGGTCGCCGAGCTCACGCTGACGGGCTCGATCGACACCATCGGCGCCGGGCTGCAGCGCTACTGGGACGCCGGCCTGGGCTGTCCTGTTCTGGCCATCACCGGCGATCACGAGCCGCTGATCGACGCGCTCGCCCCCGGGCGGTGAGCCTCGACGACCTGGCCGAGTTCGCGCTCCGGCCCTCGAGATTCCTGCCGCGAACTGTTCCGGCGCCGGCGCTCGGCTGGTTCCTAGGTGTGGCCGACCGTGCGAGCGCCGGCGCCCGGACGGCGAAGCCCCCGCCCGTGGGCGCCCTGGGTTGTCTAGCTATCAGGTTCGGTGAGCTCGGTACGCAAGAGCTTGCCGCCCTCGCTGCGGGGCAGGCGGTCGACGAAGACGAAGCGCCTGGGCACCTTGAATCCGGCCAGCCGCTCCCGCGCGAACGCCGCCAGCTCCTCACCGCCGGCTCCCTCGCCGACGACCCGTGCCTCCAGCACCTGGCCCCAGGTGGGGTCCGGGACCCCGACCACGGCAGCGTCGCGGACCGCGGGGTGGGCGCGGAGCACCTCCTCCACCTCCAGCGGCTGCACGTTCTCCCCCCCGGTGATGATGGCGTCGTCCAGGCGGCCCGTCACCTCGAGTGCCCCGCCGGCGCGGATCCGGCCGCCGTCGCCGGATCGGAATTGGCCTCCTTCGGGCGCCGGCCGGACTGCCGCGTTGACGTAGCCCGGCGACAGGACCGGCCCGCCCACCACGATCTCGCCGTCGACCACCTCGACGGTGGCTCGCGAATGGGCGAAGCCGGCCGTGCCGGCCAGCTCCTCGGCCGCGCCCGGCGGCACCGTGGCAACTTGTGACCCGGTCTCGCTGAGACCGTAGGTGGGACAGACCTGGAGGCCCAGGCGCGCCCAGGCGCGCACGTTCTCGGCGGGTGCCGGGGCGCCTCCGAGCAGGATCGCCCGCGCCCGCAGGAGCGGCTCCAGCCCGCCCGCGTCGAGGAGGCGGACCAGCATGGTCGGAACCAGGGAGAGCAGCGTGCAGCGCTCGCGGGCGAGCGCCTCCAGCACCCGTTCCGCGTCGAATCGCTCCAGCACCGTGACCGGCTGGTTGGAGACCGCCGAGCGGACCAGGATCGCCAGCCCGCCCACGTGATGGGGTGCCAGGCAGAGCAGCCAGCGGTCGTCCGGGGTGGAGGCCAGGCTCTCCTGGCAGCCCTCGGCCGAGGCGAGCAGGTTGGCCGCGGTGAGGCGCACGCCCTTGGGCGGCCCGGTCGTGCCCGACGTGTAGACGATGCAGGCGTCCCCTTCGGCGCCGCCGGCCGCCCCCTCGCGAAGGGCCGGCTCACCGTCCGCGACCAGCACGCGCGGGCCGCAGTCGGCCAGCAGGCGTTCGATCACGGATGGGGGCGCCCGCATGGGCAGCGGGACGAAGGCATAGCCCTGGCGCAGGCAGGCGAAGAGGAGCGCGGCGAAGCGGGCTCCGGCGGGCTCCCGGACCGCGACCCGGTCGCAGGGCTGCACGCCCAGCCGCTGCAGCCGGCGCGCCCAGGCCGTCGCCAGCCCGTCGAGGTCGAACCAGCTGATCCAGAAGCCCGCGCCGGCATCGACCAGCGCCCGGCGCGGCCCGTCCCTACGGCTCCTCTCCCGCAGTAGGTCCATGGAGTACGATCAGCACGTTACTAGCAATCGCTCTAGGAGTGCTGACTTGTACGATTGGGTGCGCAGCGGCGAGTACGAGGACATCCTCTACGAGACCCTGGATGGGGCCATCGCCAAGATCACGATCAACCGCCCGGAGGTGCGCAACGCCTTCCGGCCCACCACCCTGTTCGAGCTCGGCCACGCCTTCAACGTGGCCCGCGACGACCCCCAGGTCGGGGTCGTCATCCTGACGGGAGCCGGCGACCAGGCCTTCTGCTCGGGCGGCGACCAGCGCATCCGGGGCGACGACGGCTACCGCGACCCCAAGGGCGTCGGCCGCCTCAACGTGCTCGACCTCCAGGTCCAGATCCGGCGCACACCCAAGCCGGTGGTCGCGATGGTCGCCGGCTACGCGATCGGCGGCGGCCACGTCCTCCACATCGTCTGCGACCTCACGATCGCCGCCGACAACGCCCGCTTCGGGCAGACCGGGCCCCGGGTCGGCAGCTTCGACGGCGGGTACGGTTCGGGCCTGCTGGCGCGGATCGTGGGCCAGAAGAAAGCGCGCGAGATCTGGCTGCTCTGCGAGCAGTACGACGCCCAGGAGGCGCTCCAGATGGGTCTCGTCAACAAGGTGGTGCCGCTGGCCGACCTGGAGCGGGAGACCGTGGCCTGGAGCCGGAAGATGCTCGAGCACAGCCCCCTCGCCCTGCGCATGATCAAGGCCAGCATGAACGCGGCCGACGACGGGTTGGCGGGGATCCAGCAGCTGGCCGGCGACGCCACGCTCCTCTACTACATGAGCGAGGAGGCGCAGGAGGGCCGCGACGCCTACGTCAACAAGCGGCCGCCCGACTTCTCGAAGTTCCCCAAGCGTCCCTAGGACGCGGCCAATGCAGGTGGTCGAGATGCGTCCCGCCCTCACCCCGGCCCGGGTCTGGTGGCTGGCTGCCCGGCCGGCCACCCTCGCCGCTTCGGTGTCCCCGGTGCTGGTGGGGACGGCGGTCGCGGTCCACGGCGGCGGCGCCCGCTTCGGCGCCGGGATCGCCGCGCTGGTGGTCGCCATCGCGATGCAGCTGGGCGTCAACTACGCCAACGACTACTCCGACTTCGTGCGCGGCGCCGACACCCCGCGCCGGCGGGGCCCCGTGCGCGCGGCCGCCTCGGGCCTGGTGCCACC
>DATCNF010000134.1:0-3368 GCA_036565325.1 Candidatus Dormiibacterota bacterium
TCGCTGTCCTGAGGCGCGAGTCCGAGCTCGGTCAGGGCGTCGACGAGATCGGTGGAGAGCACGCGGCGCTGCAGCGAGGCGCCACCGGCCCGGACCGAGAGACCGGTCGAGTCGAGGATCGTGGCGTTGAGGATGTCGCGGCCGGCGGGGCCGGCCGACGCCGCGCCATCAGCGAGGCTGCTGGCCACCAAGCGCTGGTGGCCGGCGGGCACGGCGAAACCCGGACCCGAAACCGCCTTCGCGGTGGGGACCAGATAACCGAGCAACAGAGCTGACACCCCAAGGGCGAACAGGCCCTTGAGGCGTAAACGCCCCAATACCCCCAAACCCAGCGGCGGACGTTAGCACGAAAAACGCGAAAAAAGGCTACTTACGTTTGCCTTCTCGACTTCGGCAAGCTCGCCCAGGGTGAGGCCCCGGATCTCCGCCAGGGCCCGCGCGGTGTCCAGGATCCAGGCCGGCCGCATGTGCCCCGAGCGGCCGCGAGGCGTGCCCCAGGGGGCGTCCGTCTCCAGCAGCAGGCGATCGGCGGGCACCAGCCTCGCCACCTCGCGAACGTGCTCCTTGGAGCTGCGGGTCAGGGTGCCCGCGAAGGAGATGTGGAAGCCCAGGTCGAGGAAGCGGCGCGCGTAGGCGGCGTCCAGCGACCAGTAGTGGATGACTCCCGTCAGCCCAGGGTGCTCGCCGAGGACGCGGAGGACGTCGTCCGCGCTGTCGCGGATGTGGACGCACACCGGAAGACCGGTCTCCAGCGCCAGCCCGATCAGGGCGCGGAACCACTCCTCCTGGGCGTCGTGGGGACCGACCTGCTCGCCGGCCGAGTGGTCGAGGCCCACCTCGCCGATCGCGACCACCCGCGGATGGGCGGCCAGGCGGCGCAGCTCGGGGAGATCCGGCGGGCCGCTGTTCATCGGGTGGTGCCCAACCGCGGCCCAGACCGTGGGATGGGCCTCCGCCATGGCGATCGCGCCCCGCGTGGTGTCCGTGTTGGTGCCCATCGCGATCAGCCCGGTCACCCCGGCGGCCACGGCCTCATCGGTTGCTGTGCGCCAATCCGGCACCTCCTCGAGGTGGAGGTGGGTATCGACGAAGCCGCTAGTCGCCGCCGGCGCCCTCCATGCGGCGCAGCTCCTCCTCGACCACGGAGTCGTCGAGCTTCCTGTAAAGCGCCACGGGCGTCCGCAGCGGGTGTCCCGCAGTCAGTGTTTCGGCGCGCCAGCGGGGCTCGGACGGATAGTCGCCCCCCAGCACCAGGTGCGACCCCCAACCGGGCTCGTCGACGTCGGTCACCGCGGGCATGGGCGCGAGCACGTCGTCGAAGCCGAGCAGCTCGTGCAGCCGCTGCATGGAGAAGGGCAGGAAGGGCGTCAACATCACCTTGAGGTGGTTGACGCACTGCAGCGCCACGTTGAGCACCGTCCCGGCCCGCTCGCGGTCGGTCTTGACCAGATGCCAGGGCTGCTCCTCGCCCAGGTACTGGTTGACCAGCGCCGCCAGCCGCATCGCCTCGCCGATCGCGGCCTTGAAGCGTGCGCGGCCCAGGGGCTCGCCCACGCTTTCGAAGCCTGACTCGACCGCCGCCAGGAGCCGGCGGTCACGCTCGGTCAGCTCTCCGGCCGGCGGCACCGCGCCGAAGTTGCGGTGCGCGTTGACCAGGGTGCGGTGCACCAGGTTGCCCCAGGTCCCCACCAGCTCGTCGTTGTTGCGGCGCACGAACTCGGACCATGTGAAGTCCGTGTCCTGCGTCTCGGGACCGGCGATGGTGAGATAGAAGCGGAGCGCGTCCGGGTCGTAGCGGGAGAGGAAGTCGCGCACGTAGATGACGACGTTGCGCGACGAGGAGAACTTCTTGCCCTCCATGGTCAGGAACTCGCTGGCCACCACCTCGTAGGGCAGGTTCAGGTCGCCGGCGCCGAGCAGGATGGACGGCCACATGACCGTGTGGAAGGTGATGTTGTCCTTGCCCATGAAGTAGTAGCCGGGAACCGCTGGGTCCTCCCACCACGCCTTCCAGGCGTCCGGCGTGCCGCGGTTGGCGGCCCACTCGATGGAGGCCGAGAGATAGCCCATGACGGCGTCAAACCAGACGTAGATCCGCTTGTCGTCGCGGTCCCGCCAGCCATCCAGGGGGATCGGCACGCCCCAATCGAGATCTCTCGTGATGGCGCGCGGTTTGAGCTCATCGATGAAGTTGCGCGAGAAGGCGCGCACGTTGGGGCGCCAGTGGTCCTGCTTCGCGATCCAGGCCCGCAGCCGGTCGCCGAAGGCGGGCAGGTCGAAGAAGAAGTGCTCGGTATCGCGGAACTCGGGGACCTCGCCGTTGACGCGCGAGCGCGGGTTGATGAGGTCGATGGGATCGAGCTGGTTGCCGCAGTTGTCGCACTGGTCACCGCGCGCCTCGCCATACCCGCAGATCGGGCAGGTGCCCTCGATGAAGCGGTCGGGCAGGGTGCGGCCGGTGCTCGGCGAGATGGCGCCCAGCTGCGTCTTCAGGAAGAGGTAGCCCTTGGCGTGCAGCTTGAGAAAGAGGTCCTGCGTGACGCGGTAGTGGTTCTGCGTGTAGGTGCGGGTGAAGCAGTCGTAGGCCAGTCCGAGCTTGAGCTGGTCGTCGACGATGACGCGGTTGTAGCGGTCGGCGAACTCGCGCGGCGAGATGCCCTCCTTGTCCGCGCCGTAGGTGATGGGAGTGCCGTGGTCGTCGGTCCCGCTGACCATCAGCACGTCGGCCCCGCGCAGCCGCTGGTAGCGCGCGAACACGTCGGAGGGCACGCCATAGCCCGCCACATGGCCGATGTGGCGGGGTCCGCTGGCGTAGGGCCAGGCGACCGCGACCAGGATCTTCTCTCGCTCAGGCACCGGACACGACCATAGTGAACTCGCCCCGCGCGCGCCCGCCGAGGGCGTCCACGACCTCCTCGACGGTGCCCCGCAGCACCTCCTCGTGCAGCTTCGTGAGCTCCCGGCAGAGGGTGAGGTGACGGCCCGGGAGCGATTCGGCCATCGCCGCCAGCGACTTCAGGATCCGGTGCGGGGACTCGAAGGCGACGGTGGGCCGGCGCTCTTCGCGCAGGGACTCGAAGAAGCGGCGCCGCTCGCCGGGCTTGCGGGGCAGGTAGCCGGCGAAGGCGAAGCCGTTGCCGGGGTAGCCGGCGACCGCGAGGGCGGCGGTCACGCTGCTGGGGCCGGGCAGCGGCGCCACCCGGTGGCCTGCCTCCCAGGCGGCGTCCACCAGTCGCTGCCCCGGGTCCGAGACGGTCGGCGTCCCGGCGTCCGACACCAGCGCCACGTCTCCCTCCTCGAGCGCGGCCAGCACGCGCGCCAGGGTGCGCGCCTCGACAGGCGCGCGGTAGCTGATCAGCGGCTTGCGG
>DATCNF010000135.1:0-1607 GCA_036565325.1 Candidatus Dormiibacterota bacterium
GTTCGGCACCAAGGGCTACGGCGCGGTCGGGATCCGCGAGATCGCCCTCGAGGCCGGGATCTCGACGGCCGCGCTCTACCACTACATGCGGACCAAGGAGGACCTGCTGGTCGCCCTCATGGTCGACCGCCTGCGCCGGGTCATCGTCGCCGGCCGCGCCGCCACCGCGGGGTTGGAGGCGCCCGAGAAGCAGCTGGTGGGACTGGTCCGCGTCCACATCGTCAGCCACGGCCGCTACCCGGAGACGGTGATCGACCAGGAGGTGCGCTCCCTCAGCCCCCAGACCCGCCCCGGTGTGGTGGCTCTGCGCGACGAATATGAAGACCTCTGGCGGACCGTCCTCGATGAGGGCGTGGCGGCCGGCGTGTTCGACGTGCCCGGCCCACGCACCGCGCGGTTGGCCCTGCTGGAGATGTGCAGCGGCGTCGTGAACTGGTACCGCCCCGGGGGACCGATCTCCCTGAGCCAGGTCGCCGACGACTTCGCCGAGCTGGCGCTGGCGCTGGTGCGCGCTCGTCGCGGGGGTCGCCAGCTGCGGCTGGCCGACCTCGGCCTGCCGCCCGTGAGCGAGTCGGAGGCCATAGTCGCCGCCGCCTACGAGGGCGCGGCCGCCCCAGCCCTCACCCTCCCTGGAAGGGACGGGGACGTCGCTTGATCATTCGCTCGATCGAGGAGGTGGTCGGGACCGAGCGCGATGTCAGCGGCGCCGGTTGGCGCAGCCGGCGCATCCTGCGCCGCGACGACGGCATGCACTTCTCGCTGCACTGGACCGAGCTGGCCGCCGGCACCGAGCTCGACCTGCGCTACTCCAACCACCTGGAGGCCAACCTCATCGTCGCCGGCGAAGGCGAGGTCGTCGACCTGGCCACCAACGAGGTGCACCAGCTGCGGCCGGGCGTCATGTACTCGCTGGACAAGCACGACCACCACCTGGTTCGGGCCCGGACCGACCTCAAGCTGGCCTGCGTGTTCTGGCCGGCGCTGGTGGGCGACGAGAAGCACGACCCCACGGGCGGCTACGCAGCCTCGCCTGAGGATTAGCCCCAGCCCCGAGGAGGCGAGCCGTGTGGCGGAGGTCGCCGCCGGCCGGGCCGCCGCGGATCTCCTGATCACCGGCGGCCGCGTGGTCGACGTGGTCGGCGGCGCCATCCGCGACGATTGGTCGGTCGCCGTAGCCGGCCGCCGGATCGCGACCGTGGGGCCCGAGCGCCCATCGGCTCGCGAAGTGCTGGACGTCGGGGGGCGCCTGGTGCTGCCCGGGCTGATCGAGCCCCACGCCCACCTGGGCCGGGTCGGCCTCCTGGAGACCGGCCGTCTCCAGGTGCTGGCCGGGGTCACGACCACGGTCCTGGAGACCACCGAGATCGGCTACGCGGGAGGGCTGCCCGCGGTCCAGGCGATGATCGTCGAGGCGCGGCTGGCTCCCGGCCGGCTGCTGCTCACGATCTCGCCCGTGATCGGGCTCGACACCGAGCACGAGCTCGCGCTGGGTCCGCCCGACGCCTGGATCCCGCTCCTCGACGAGCCCGGCGTGGTGGGCGCCGGCGAGGCGTACTGGGCGGACCTGGTGCGCGGCCATCCCCGGTCGCTGGCGCTGGCGGCGGCCG
>DATCNF010000136.1:0-4439 GCA_036565325.1 Candidatus Dormiibacterota bacterium
GGCCACCCCGCGCGCGAGGTCTTCGGCTTCGCGGACGCCGGCTCGCTCGGCGACGCTACAGTCGGCTACCCGAGCTGGGACTTCAGCCAGCTCTCTACAGTGGGCTACTTCGGCCTGGCGGTGGGCCCGGCCGGCGACCTCGTCCACGACGGCGGCTGGAACGTGCTCAACTCCGGCACCTTCGCGGGCTTCCGGGACGCCGCCCACGCGGCGGGCGTCAAGGTGGTGCTGACGCTGATCCTCCAGGACCTCGGCACCACCATGTGCAGCGGCCTGGCCAACCGTCAGACCACGGTCAGCCAGGCGGTCCCGCTGGTCACCTCTCTGAACGCCGACGGGATCAACCTGGACTACGAGGGGACCTACCAGACCTGCGCCAACGGCCAGACCAACCAGGCCATGCTGGTCGACCTCGGCGCCCGCCTGCGCGCCGCCCTGCCCGCGTCCCGGGGCTACCTGACGATCGACACCTACGCCAGCTCGGCGGCCGACACCACGGCCTGCAACTGCGGCTTCTTCGACGTGCGCTCGCTCAACAGCTCGGTGGACGCCTTCTTCGTGATGGAGTACGCGCTGGAATCCTCGAACTCGGGCCGCCCGCCGCTCAACTGCGCGGCCGGCACACTGTGCCTGTCCCCCACCTCCCCACTGGCCGGCTACTACTGGAACGACACCGCCTCCAACCAGCAGTACGCCGCCCTGGTCGGAGCCGGGAAGGTGATCATGGGGGTGCCCTACTACGGCGTCAAAGCCTGCGTCGCGGCGGCCACCCCCAACGCGGCGTCCACCGGCCAGTACGCCACCTCCGGCTACAAGTACAACAAGACCATCCCCGGCCAGTCGACGGTCAGCGGCTTCGCCGCCCATCGCGACGCCAACGACGCGGCCGGCGCCGAGCCCTGGGACTCCTACTACTTCAACGACACCTCGCCGGGCGGCTTCACCTGCTGGCGCGAGCTCTACTCCGACGACACCACCTCGCTGGCCGCCAAGTACCAGCTGGTGCTGACCCAGGGCCTGCGCGGCGTCGGGCTCTGGAACCTCAACCTGGGTGGCGGCACGACGGCCTCACCCGAGCTCTGGAGCACGCTGGCCCAGTACTTCAACTGCCCGGCCTCGATCTCCGTGAGCCCGACCCAGGCTTCCACCAGCGTCCAGCTCAGCCTCTCCGCGCCCTGCGCCGCCACCTTCGACGTGCAGGTCGCGGACCAGACGCTCCAGCAGGGCTTCCAGGCCGCGGGCAGCACCAGCGGATCCACGCTGATCGTCACCGGCCAGGCCGGCCATCAGTACGCCTACCAGGCCCGCACCCGCTCCGCGGGCGGTACCAGCGCCTGGTCGTCGAGCGTGACCACCACCGTGGCGGCCGGCGCGCTCAGCCCGCGGCCGTTCGGCACCCTCTACACGGTCGATGGCTGGGGCGGCGTCCACGCCGCGGACAGCCCGCCGGTCGGGATCACGGCCTACTGGCCGGGCTGGAACATCGCGCGCGCACTGAAAGTGCTCCCGGGCGGCCAGGCGGGCCTCGTCCTCGACGGCTACGGCGGCCTGCACGCCTTCGGCGCCCCGGTTGCTGTGGGCCCCTACGACTACTTCGGCTGGGACATCGCCCGCGACCTCGCGCTCCTGCCCTCCGGCCAGGGCGGCTACGTGCTCGACGGCTGGGGCGGCCTGCACCCCTTCGGCCTCAACGGCCACCCGGCGCCGCCGCCGGCGCGCGGCTTCGCCTACTGGCCGGGCTGGGACATCGCGCACCAGCTGGTCCTGCTCCCGGACGGCGGCGGCGGCTACGTGCTGGACGGCTGGGGCGGCATCCACGCCTTCGCCGTCGGCGCCGCCCCCATCCCGGCCAGCCCCGCCCCCTCGGGTTACTGGCCGGGCTGGGACATCGCGCGCGGGATCGCGCTGGTGCCGGGCACCGCCGGGGGCTACGTGCTCGACGGCTATGGCGGCGTCCATCCCTTCGGCGGCGCGCCGGGGCTGTCTCCCCCCGCCTACTGGCCGGGCTGGGACATCGCCCGCGGGCTGGTCGTCTACGCGGGGTCGGCCACCCAGCCGCCGGCCGGCTACGTGCTGGACGGCTGGGGCGCCCTGCACCCCTTCGGCGGAGCCCCCCCGATCGGGAGCTTCTCCTACTGGCCGGGCTGGGACATCGTGCGCGGCGCCGCGGCCGGCTGAGGGAGCCCCGTTCGGCCGGCGATATCATGAACCGGCCCCATGGCAGTCACGCACGTATATGCGCGGGGCCTCGGCGCGGGCTACCTCCGGACCCAGCTCCAGGAGATGCTGGAGCACCGCGACCTGCTGGTCCTGCTCACCCAGAAAGAGCTCAAGGTCAAGTACAAGGGCACGGCGCTCGGCTTCTTCTGGTCGCTCCTGAACCCGCTCCTGATGATGGTCGTGTACACGGCCGTCTTCACCGTGATCGCGCGCTTCCCGGTCGACCGCTACCCCGTTTTCCTGCTGGCCGCGCTGCTGCCCTGGACCGCCTTCAGCGCCTCGCTGCTGGCCTCGACCAACAGCATCGTCCTCAACCAGAACCTGGTGCGCCGGGTCCGCTTCCCGGTCGAGTTCCTGCCCCTCAGCATCGTGCTCTCCTACCTGGCCAACCTGGTGCCCAGCCTGGGCATCCTGTTCGTGTTCGCGCTCGTCTTCCACCAGCCGCTGGGCTGGCCGCTGCTGGCGCTGCCCGTCCTGATCGTGCTCCAGGGCCTCTTCACGATCGGCATCAGCCTCCTGGTCTCCTCGCTCACCGTGTACCTCCGCGACGTCGAGCACCTGGTGACCCTGGCGATGACGGTATGGTTCTTCGGAACCCCGGTCATCTACCCGCTCAGCATCTTCGCGGGCAGGCCGCTGGGGGTGCTCCTGGACGCCAACCCCATGACCTGGCTGATGGACAGCTACCAGCGGATCTGGCACGCCAACCAGTGGCCTCAGCCGCAGTTCGTGGGCGCCTTCGCGGTCGCGGCGATCGCCGTCGCCGTGGCGGGCCAGCTCGTTTTCACGCGGCTCTCGCGGCGCTTCGCCGAGGAGGTTTGACGTGACGGGGCCGGCGCTGGGTCTCGATCACGTCAGCAAGCGCTACCGGCTCTACCGGCGCCGGCACCAGTCGCTCAAGGAGGTCCTGGTGCGCCGGAGCTTCGGCGACTGGCGCGACCTCTGGGCGCTGGACGACGTGACCTTCGAGGTCCCCAGCGGCCAGGTGCTCGGCATCGTGGGCGAGAACGGGTCCGGCAAGAGCACGCTGCTCAAGGTCCTGTCCGGGATCATCTTCCCGGACAAGGGCGAGGCCGCCATCCGGGGCCGGGTCGCGTCCCTGCTGGAGCTGGGCGCCGGCTTTCAGCCCGAGTACACGGGCCGCGAGAACATCTATCTCTACGCGGCCCTGCTCGGGCTGCGCCGCGCCGAGATCGCCGGCGCGATCGACGACATCGTCGCCTTCTCCGAGCTGGGCAGCCGCATCGACGACCCGGTCAAGAACTACTCCTCCGGCATGTACATGCGGCTGGGCTTCTCGGTGGCCGTGCACCTGCAGGCCGACGTGCTCCTGATCGACGAGATCCTGGCGGTCGGGGACGCCGCCTTCCAGCGCAAGTGCTACGCGCGCCTGGAGAGCCTGCACGAGGGCGGCTGCACGATCGTGCTGGTCAGCCACGACCTGGAATCGGTGGCCCGCTTCTGCGAGCGCGCGATCTGGCTGGACCGTGGGCAGGTGTCCGCCGACGGCCCGGTCGAGGAGACCATCGCGCGCTACCTCGACCTTTCCTCGCGCCGCGCGGCGGAAGGCCGCGAGCTCGGCAACCCGGGCCTCGACCGCTCGCAGCCGGCGGGCGACGTGCAGGTCGTCGACGCGCGGCTGCTCGACGGCCGGGGCCGCGAGACGCGGCAGCTGACATCGGGCGAGCCGGTGACGGTAGAGGTGTCTTACCTGGCGCGGGCGGACCTGGCCGGCGTCGGCCTCAACCTCACCGTTACCCGCAACGACGGGGTCCGCTGCGTGGAGGCGCCCAGCAACGTCGCCGGCGCCAGCGCTCTGCGCAAGGGCCAGGGCAAGGCGCGCCTTCACTTCCCCCACCTCAGCCTGACCGGCGGCATGTACAGCGGCTCGATCTCGATCTACGACGTCGGCAGCGGCCGCCTGCACGACCACCAGGACCGGATGCTGCCGTTCACGGTGATCGACCCCCGCGAGGGAACCGCCGTGGCCTGGCTGGACTACGGCTGGGAGCTCGACCCCGCGCTAGACGCGGTCCGCGAAGCGTAGCCGCGCCTTGGCTCGGGTGCTGGTGATCGCCACCGACGTGGTCGGAGAGCGGATGGCGGGCCCCGGCATTCGGGCCTGGGAGCTCAGCCGGGCGCTGGCCCGCGAGCACGAGGTGACCCTGGCCGCGGCCGCCCCCTTGCCCGCGGCCCCGACCGAGTTCAAGGTCATCGAG
>DATCNF010000137.1:0-8617 GCA_036565325.1 Candidatus Dormiibacterota bacterium
CCCTCCAGCCAGGCGGCTAGCTCGCTCACGCCGCCGTGGCCACCCCGGCCCGGGCCAGCGCCATGCGCACGACCTCCTGCACCAGCTGGGAGTAGGAGATGCCGGCCTGTGCCGCCGCCCGCGCCAGGCCGGCGTCGGTGCTGAGGTCCGGGTTGGGGTTGACGTCGACCACGAAGGGGCCGCGTTCGGCGTGCAGCCGCACGTCCACGCGACCATAGTCGCGGAGGCCGATGGCGGCGTAGGCGCCGGTCGCCACCTCGCGCAAGGCGCCGAGGACCTCGGGCTCGAGGGTCGGGAAAAAGGGAGTCGTGCCCCGGAAGTCGGCGCTGTCCTCGCTCCATTTGGCCTCGAAGCCGACCACCCGCGGGCGGCCGGGCGTGAACTGGCTGAAGTCGATCTCCGACGGCGGCAGCAGCGTCGCCGAGTCCGCCGGTCCCAGCAGCGAGAGGTTGAACTCGCGGCCCTCGATGAACTCCTCCACGACCGCATCCTGCAGGTAGCGCGCGCGCACGTACGCGACCCGGGCCGCGGCGGCCGCCGAATCAACGACCACGCTCTCGGGGCTGATCCCGTGACTGGCGTCCTGGCAACGGGGCTTGACGATGGCCGGGAAGGCGACACCGGGGGTGGGGATCCGGGCCGCCTGCAGCAGCGCCTTGGCGTGGGCCTTGTCCAGCCCCGCGCTCATGGCCTCCGGCGGGCTACCCGTGTAGGGCAGCTCCAGCCACTCCAGCAACCAGGCCATCGCCGCCTCCATCCGCGGCTGGCCGGCGATCGACTCCACGAGGTTGAAGACGACGTGGGGGCGATGGTCGCGCAGGCGATCCGTCACCGGGTGCAGGTCGCGACCGACGGCCAGCCGCCACTCTGACCAGCCGGCCTCGCGCACCGCCGCCGCCACCGAGGCGGCGACCGCGTCGACGCCCTCCACCGCCAGCCGGTCGCGCTCCTCGCCGGCCACCAGCGTCTGGTCGTCGTTGAAGAGGATGGCGACGGTCAGGTCGTCAGATGCCAAGTCGCTCCCTCGCGCAGGTGAGGATGCGGAGGATCAGCTCCTCATAGCCGACCCCCAGCGGCCGCGCCAGCATGGCCAGGTCCGAGATCACGGGATGCAAACCCGGCAGCGGGTTGGCCTCCAGGAAGGACGGCTCCCCCCGGCGGTCGACCCGGAGGTCGATGCGCGCCACGTCGCGACAGCCCAGCGCCCGGTAGGCGGCCAGCGCGACCTCGGAGGCGCGCGCCGCCTGCTCGGGCGGCACCCGCGGGGGCACGTGGTAGGCGACCTCCACCTCCCAGTCGTGCTTGACCTCGCCCGAGTAGAGGAACTCGTCCAGCGCCCGCCGCCGGGGCGCCACCTCCATCACGGCCAGGGTGCGCGCGCAGGCGCCGGTGCCGAGGATCCCGACCGTCAGCTCCGCGCCGGGACAGAACTCCTCGACCAGCACGGGCTGCCGGTAGCGCTCGAGCAGGTCGGTGGTGACCGGGCCCAGGGCCGTGGCTTCGCGCACCAGCGAACCGGCGCCGATGCCCATGCTCGAACCTTCGTGCAGCGGCTTGGCAACGACCGGGAACTCGAGGTCCACGGGCCGCACCTCCTCGAGGACCTCGAAGTCGGGCGAGTGCACGCCGGCGGCGCGCACCAGGCGCTTGGCCGCGGCCTTGTCGAGCGTGACCGCCATCGTGAAGGGGTCGCTGTGGGTGTAGGGGACGCCGAGCATCTCGCAGACCGCCGGCACCTGCGCCTCCCGCGACCGCCCGCCGCTGCCTTCGGCCAGGTTGAACACCAGGTCGGGCGGCTGCCTCAGCATCGTCTCCAGGAAGCGGCGGCCGCCACCCAGGCGGCGAGTCCGGTGGCCGGCCGCGCCCAATGCCGCCTCCAGCGCGGCCACGGTCTCCTCCGAGTCGTATTCCGCCAACCTGTCCGCCGGCTCGCCGTCGACGGTGGCGAAGTCGGTGACCAGGTCGCAGGCGATCCCGATCTCCACGGTCAGCGGGAGACCACTGCACCCCGATCGGCCCCGCCGGGGACCGCCCGCCGCCACCAGGCCTGACCGGACTCGGGCAGCGTGTGGATGGGGTCGTAGTAGTGGAAGCGCCGGTTGAGCGCGTCCGGCGACACCGCCTCCAGCGGCGTCCGGTAGTTCTTCGTCCACTGGCTGATACCGAGCTCGCGGTCGTAGTCGGTCACCTGGTGCACCCAGACCTTGCCCAGCAGCGGCACGTCGCAGACGATGCGCGGCGTGGCATAGCCGGGCAGGTAGCCCATGATCGCGCGCTGCAGCTGCTGCGCCTCCCAGAGCGGCGTGCGCCAGTGCTCGGTGTTGGGCACCATGTCGCACATATAGATGTAGTAGGGCGTGATGCGCGCGTCGTCGGCGAGCCGGAAGGAGAGCGCGAGCAGGTCGTCCGCGGTGGCATTGACGCCGCGCAGCAGCACGGCCTGGTTGCGCACGTCACGGAACTGGAAATCGAGCAGGTGGGCGGTCGCCCGCGCCACCAGCGGCGTCACCTGGTTGGCATGGTTGGCGTGGGTGTGCAGCGCCAGGTTGACGGCGCGCTCTTGTGACCGGCGCCCGAGGCGCCGCATCGCCTCCAGGACCTCCGGCTGGAGAAAGTGCTGCGGCAGCGCCACCAGGCTCTTGGACGCCAGCCGGATGTCGCGAATGTGCTCGATGTCCAGGAGGGCCATCACGAAAGCCTCGAGGCGCGCCACCGGCACGTTGGCGATGTCGCCGCCGGAGACCACCACGTCCCGCACGCCCGGCGAATCCTTCAGGTAGTCGAGGATCGCCTGCTCGCGCTCCGCCCAGCGGGTGCGGAACGCGTACTTGTCCACCTGCGCGGTGCTGGGACCGACCAGGTCCATGCGCGTGCAGTGGCCGCAGTACTGCGGGCAGGTCGCCACGATCTCGGCGAGGACCTTCGTCGGATAGCGGTGCGTAAGGCCCTCCACGGCCCACATCTCGGCCTCGTGGAGGCTGTCCCGCATCGCGTAGGGGTGGCTGGGGAACTCAGTGCAGCGCTCGGACAGGGCGGGCAGCATGTACCGGCGGACGGGATCGTTCCGGAGATCGTGCTCGCCCATGGTGTTGAGCATCTGGGGCGGGACCAGCATGGGCATGGTTGCGCGCTGCAGGACGTCCTGGGCGATGTCCTCGGCAAGGTCGTCGGCGAGGAGCTTGCCGAACACGGCCCGCAGCCCGCTCACGTCCTTGACGCTGTGCAGGCGCTGCCAGCGGGCGCTCTCCCACTCGCTGCGGGTGATGTTCCGGTAACCGGGCAGCCGGCGCCAGTCCGGCTCGGTGAAGGTCTGGGCTAGCGGATAACGGAATGGTTGCGGGCCTGGAGGCTCCTCGCTTGCGATCTCTCGAACGCTGTCCGCTCCGCCTGCCATCCTGACCTCCGGTTTTTATTTGACCCCTTGGGGCCCGGCACATTGTGACGTGCTGGACCCTCACGTCAAGCTCGCAAAAGCAACTCCGGCCAACGGGCGGCCGGCCGGGCGCCGTCACCACCCTACCCTCGGGTAGGCTCGCACCGAATGCAGGGCCAGGACGGGGGCCCCGCCACCGAGGCCGCCGCGATCATCGGGCGTGGGTTCGACGACTACCGGAGCCGCTTCGGCCAGCTGACGAGGCGGGCCAACAGCCGCTTCGAGCACCGGGACTGGAAGGGCGCCCTGGGCGACGCCACCCAGCGCCTGGACCTCTATGGCACGGTCGTCCAGGGCGTCGAGCGCGAGGTGCGCTCGGGGCTCGGGCTGCGCGTGCGCGAGACCTCGATCTGGGCCCAGGTCAAGGGCGCCTACTCGGCGCTGATCGCCGGGCGGCCGGACTGGGAGGTCGCGGAGACCTTCCTGAACTCGGTCACGCGGCGCATCTTCGCGACCGCCGGGGTGGAGCCGGACATCGAGTTCATCGATTCCGAGTTCGACCCTCCGCAACCGGAGCCGGTGGCGTCTCTGTGCCGCCAGTACGCCGCCACGGACCTCGCGTCACTGCTGGGGGCGATCCTCCGCGACGCCTGGTTCGAAGCCGGCTGGGAGGACCGCGAGCGGGATACGCGGCTCGCCACCGAGTGCCTGCGCGCGCAGCTGGTGGCCCTGGGCGCCTCCGAGGAGGGCCTGCAGGGCGCCGAGATCATGGCCGCGCCCTTCTTCCGCCGCAAGGGCGCTTACCTGGTGGGGCGCCTGGTCGCGGAGGCCGGCTACCGGCCGCTGGTGCTGGCGCTGTTGCACGGCGAACGCGGCCTGGTGGTGGACGCGGTGCTGACCGACGTCGACCACGTGAGCGTGCTCTTCAGCTTCACGCGCTCGCACTTCCACGTCGACCTCGACCCGCCGCACGAGGTCGTGCGCTACCTGAAGCGTCTGCTGCCGCGCAAGCCGGTGGCGGAGCTCTACATCGCGCTCGGCTACCACAAGCACGGGAAGACCGAGCTCTATCGCGACCTGTTGCGCCACCTGCGCGAGAGCGACAGCCGTTTCGAGGTCGCGCCCGGGATCCCGGGCATGGTCATGGTCGTCTTCACGATGACCGGCTATGACGTGGTCTTCAAGCTGATCCGGGACCGCATTCCCGCCATCAAGCCGGTGACGCCGCTGTCGGTGCGCAACAACTACCAGCTGGTCTTCCGCCACGACCGCGCGGGGCGCCTGGTCGAGGCCCAGGAGTTCGAGCACCTGAAGTTCGAGCGTTCGCGCTTCGCTGACGACCTGATCGCCGAGTTCCTGGACGACGCCGACCAGACGGTCAGCGTGGGTCCCGAGGAGGTGGTGGTCCACCACGCGTACGTGGAGCGCCGGGTGGTGCCCCTGGACGTGTACCTGGGGACGGCCGACCCCGAGTCGGCGCGGGCGGCGGTGCTGGACTTCGGGCAGGCCGTGAAGGATCTCGCGGCCAACGGGATCTTCCCCGGTGAGCTGCTGCCCAAGAACTTCGGCGTGACGCGTCACGGACGCGTCGTCTGCTACGACTACGACGAGCTGGGGCTGCTCACGGACTTCACATTTCGCGAGATGCCGGTCTCCCAGAACGACGAGGACGACCTCGATTCAGAGGCCTGGTTCGGGGTCGGTCCTCGAGACCTGTTCCCCGAGGAGTTCCCCCGTTTCATGGGCCTGCAGCGCGAGCACCTGGACATCCTCAGCCAGGCGCACAGCGACCTCTACGGCGTGGACTTCTGGCACCAGATGCAGCAGCAGATCCAGGCCGGCGAGATCATCGACATCTTCCCGTACCCGGCGGCGACGCGCCTGCAGGGTTAGTCGCCCAGGTCGACCATTCGGCACGGAATTTCCGCATCCTCGCTGAGGTGGTAGCTGGCGCAGATGCGGTGGTAGCCGTCGGCGATCGTGAGCGGCAGGTGTGCATCCAGCCGGCCGCGGACGAGCAGGACGGGGGACAGCAGTGCTCCCCGGGGGACCTTCTTGAGGTCCTTGGCGACGTGATAGTTGTCGGGCGGGAGGATGGGCAGCGCGCTCGCCCGGAGGATGTCCTTCGCCTTGCGCCGCACGATCGGCGCGCGGCGCAGGCGGCGGGCCAGCCCGTCGGCCGCCTTCTGCGGCATCAGCAGGCTCAGGTAGTCGGCCGCGGCCGGGTAGTCGTGGTCGTCTGGCGTCTCCTTCCACATCTCCCGCGCGGCCATCGCCGCGCATCCTACAACCGCTCAGCGCGAGTAGAGACCGGTCGGGTCCAGCTGCTCCCGCAGCAACCTGAGCTCCTCGCCGGTTGGCATGGGCGTCTCCGCCACGGAGGGCGCCTCGCGGAGGTCCCACCCGACCGCGGCGCGCACCTGCTCCCGGGTGACGGTCGGGTGCAGCGCGGTCAGCTGCATCTCCAGCTCCGAGTTCTCGAAGTCGAACAGCGCCAGGTCGGTTACCACCAGCCGCGGGCCGGCCCCGCGGAGTGCGCCGGAGCCGTGGCCGGGGCTGGTCACGAAATCGAGCTTCTCGACGAAGGTCCGCGGCGAGAGCCTGAGCAGGTGGAAGACCCGACCGGCGTTGATCGCGATCTCGGCCGCCCCGCCGCTGCCGGGCAGCCGGACCTTCGGGCTGGCGTAGTGACCGATCACCGTCGTGTTGAGGTTGCCGCGCCGATCGACCTGGGCGCCGCCCAGGAAGGCGACGTCGACGTGGCCACCCTGCAGGTAGAGCCCGAACAGGTCGGCCATGGAGACGACCGAGTTGGCGCCCGTGACCAGGGTCGGGTCGCCGATGGAGAGGGGCAGGCGCTGCGGCCGAGCTCCGTAGATGCCCGATTCGTAGATCAGCTCCAGCTCGGGCGCGACCGTCAAGCGGGCCAGGTTGCAGGCCACGTTGGGCATCCCGACGCCGACGAAGACCGTGCGCACCCCGGCCAGGGCGCGGGCAGCGGCGATGATCATCATCTCGGTCGCCGTGTGCGTGGCCGTGCTCACCGGTAGACGCCGTAATCGACCGCCGCGGCCGGCGCCGGCCCGGGTCGCAGAGCGGCGCGGCGGTCGGTCCCGAGCTTGGTTAGGTAGGCGGCGCGATCCGGGACCTCCAGCACCCACTCCCGCAGCCAGGCCTGGGTGGTGGCGGCGTCGCGCGAGACCCGATCCCACTCCAGGTAGAAGGCGTTGTCGCGGTCGTAATGGCCCTGCACGTAGGAGGGGTGTGCGCCGAACGGCTCCACCACCACCGCATCGACCACCAGGCCGGGGATCAGGGTCCGGTTGGGGTCTGAGCGGATCACCTCGTTGGAGACCAGCTCCTCCACCACCACGACCACCTTCCGGGCGGCAAACGCGACTTCCTTCTGCACCCCGACCAGGCCCCAGAGGTGCGTGTTGCCATCCGCGTCTGCGCGCTGCGCGTGCAGGATCGCGACGTCCGGGTGCAGCGGCGGCACCACCGCCACCCGCCCGGTCCCGTAGGGGTCGTCCACAAACCTGATGTCCGGGTTCACCGACGGCAGGTCGGTGCCGGCATAGCTGTGCAGGGCCTGGAAAGGCAGGCCGGTGGCGGCCGCCGTGTAGCGCGCCACCATCCCGAAATGCGAGTACTCCTCCAGCTCCAGAGGCGCCGGCACCCCTTCCTCGACCGCGCGCCTGATGCAGTGGAGCGGGCCCACGCCCGGATTGCCGAGGTAGCTGAAAACCAGCTTGCGCGCGACACCGGCGGCGATCATCTGGTCGTAGAGGGCATCCGGCGTCATCCGGATCAGGGTCAGGTCACGCCGGCCCTGGCGGATGATCTCGTGCCCGGCCGCAAAGCAGATGAAGGCGGTGAAGCCTTCGATGGCGACCGAGATGCCATCGCGAACGTGCTCCGCCACCGCCTCCTGGAGCGAGGCGCGCTTGTCCATCAGCCGGGCTCCGGACGTGCATCCGCCGGCAGACGCACGTTTACCTGGGCCGCGATGCGTGCATTCGCCGGCGGATGCACGCTCTCAGGAAGAGGCCTACTCGTCCTCGATCTGGTTGTACATCAGGCTGTCCTGGATCTCGTACAGGAGGTCCATGGCGGTGACCACGGTGTCGGGTCGCACCTGGCTCTCCACCTCGGAGTCCTCTAGGAGCTGGTCGACGGCAACCACCAGGGCACCCGGGATCTCCACCTGCTCGGCCAGGTTCAGCATCTCCAGCTCGTTCAACAGCCGGTCGATGTAGCGCATCTTGTTGCGGCGGGCGTACTTCAGCTCGCGGTGTTTGCGTTCTCTTTCGGACAGGTCATCAATCGCTACGCACGCTTCTTCGATCATCTGGAGCTCCCCTTCGCTAAACGGGACAGCAGCCATTTTAAAACCGCTCGGGAATTTGTCAAGGATGGACTTGAAAAAATCCCGGAGGCGCGCTCTTGCCTGTGCTAAGCTCGCCCGGAGCTAGGCCCAGATGTCCTCCCTGATAGCCGGCCGCTCGACCCGTATGGAGATCCTGGAGCTCCTGCGGCGGCGCCAGGCGGCCAGCGCTGAGGAGATCAGCGGCGAGATGGGGATCACCCCCAACGCGGTCCGCCAGCACCTCACCAACCTGGAGCGCGACGGCTATGTCCGTTCCGAGCCGGTCCGCCACAAGCGGGGACGTCCCTCCCTCCTTTTCTCGCTCACCGACCGCGCCGACGCCGCTTTCCCCAAGCGCTACGGGCAGCTCGCGACCATGGTCCTGACCGAGCTCCAGGAGATGGGCGGCCCGGAGGTCCTGGACGAGGTCTTCCGGCGGGTGGCCCTGCGTCACGCGACCGCCGTGGAGCCTGAGCTCGAGGGCCTCGATTTCGACCAGAAGCTGGAGCGGGTCGTGACCTGGATCGCCCGCGCCGGCACCCTGGCCGACCACGAGGACCTGGAGGACGGCACGGTCCGGGTCACCATCCACAACTGCCCGTTCCGGAACACCGCGCTCAAGTTCCCCCAGGTGTGCACGATCACACCCCACCTGCTCAACAACCTGCTGGGCGGCTCCGTCTCCCAGGCCAACAGCATCCACCGGCGCGATCCTCACTGCTCGTTCGTTGTCGAGCGGCCCCACGGCTCCGCCAGCCGCGCTGCCCAGCCTGACTAGCGCGCAGTCGCGCGCGGTCGACGCCCTCTGCGCCGAGCGCTTCGGGCTGCCCGTGGCCTGGCTGATGGAGGCCGCGGGATGGCAGCTGGCCCGCCAC
>DATCNF010000138.1:0-11561 GCA_036565325.1 Candidatus Dormiibacterota bacterium
CTATCGCGTCCCGCAGTGACTGGGGGCTGAAGGGCTTGGTCAGGAAGCCGTTGGCGCCCTGCTCGACGATGGACTGCAGCTTGTCCCGCTCCATGGTCGCCGACATCACCAGCACCGGCACCGCGGCCAGTGCAGGGTGGGCGCGCACGGCGGCGACCAGCGCGAAGCCATCCATGTCCGGCATCGAGATGTCGGTGACGATCAGGTCAGGCAGCCAGCTCTCGGCCAGCGCCAGCCCGGCGGCCCCATCGGGAGCGATCCGGACCTCGTACTGGCTGCCGCGCAGCGCCACCTCGAGCAGGCGGCGGATGGTGGGGTTGTCCTCGCAGAACAGAATCCGCGCCACGGCGAGCAAAGGTACACCCCCAAAAAAGGCGAAAGGCCCGGACTGAGCCGGGCCTCAGGGTCGCTGAAAGCGGATTAGGTGGTTGTCCTGCGGCGGAAGAAGCCGACCAGCCAAAACACCACGAGAACGATGATGGCCAGCCAGATCAGGTTCATGAACGCGCCCGCTGTGGCGTGGAACAACAGCCACAGGACGAACAGCACGACCGCAATCAGCAAAAGCGTATGGATCATATTGTGATCACCTCCGTCTACGAAATCCTAACAGTGAGTCTATCAAGTAAGGAGGGCGTTCGCAACGCGCCAAGGCCACATCGGCAATGGCCAGCCTGAGAGTCTCCTGTGAGTCTTACGAAGTTTTGACATCGAACTGATGCCAGCGGGCGGGGTGGGAGCGGTCTAATGCGGACGTGAGCATCGCCGACCTACCGGCCGACCAGGTTGCCGCCGAGCGGCCTCAGCGCCGCCGCGGTCTCAATCGCCGGGCGGTCCTCGGCGCCGCGGTCGCGGGCGGCGTCGGCGTGGCCGCGATGCGGCTCTGGGGAGGCGAGGCGCTCCAGCGGATCGAGGGCGCCATCCCCGGCCACCCCGCGCTGGCGGGGCGGGGCGACTGGAACTCGCCGCTCGGCAGCGAGCAGGCGCGCGTGACCCAGCTGCTCCGGCGGGCCACCCTGGGCGCCGGACCGGCCGAGCTCGAGAAGGCGTTCTCCGATGGCTTCGGCAAGACCGTCGATCGCCTGGTCGAGACCAAATACGCCTCGCCGCCGGCGTTCGGCAACAGCAGCGACCCCAGCCGCTTCGCGCGCCTCAACGTGGCCCAGCTTCAGCAATGGTGGCTCGACCACATGCTCCAGTCGCCGACGCCTTTCGCAGAGCGGATGACGTTGTTCTGGCACGGCCATTTCACCAGCGACTATCGCAAGGTCGGCCTGCAGACGCCCTTCATCTACTGGCAGAACCTGACCTGGCGGGACATGGCGCTCACCGACCTGCGCTCGATTCTGAAGCGGGTCACCGCCGATCCCGCCATGCTCCGCTATCTCGACCTCGCCACCAGCACCGGCGCCAGCCCCAACGAGAACTACAGCCGGGAGCTGATGGAGCTCTTCGCAATGGGCGCCGGCAACTACACCGAGGACGACGTCCGGGCGGCGGCCAAGGGCCTGGCGGGCTGGGCCGAGCCGCGGCCGACGGGCACCGCCGACATCGTGCTCGACCCCAAGAACAACGTGGTGCGCAAGCTGCCGGTCTACGACCAGCCGGCGTCGGGGACGTTCGTCCCCCAGCGCGCCTACAAGGGCGCGCCCTTCATGTACCTGGGCAAGACCGCGCAGTGGAACACGGACATGGTCATAGACCAGATCCTGACCCGGCCCGCGACGGCGCCCTTCATTGTCGGCCGGGTCCTCGAGCAGTTCGTCATGCAGGCCCCGCCCAAGGACTACGTGAACCGGCTGGCGGGCGGCTTCAAGAAGTCCGGGTACGACGTCAAGACGCTGATGCGCGACGTCTTCAACAGCCCCGAGTTCGCCAGCCAGGCCGCCTATCGCAGCCTGGTCAAGTCGCCGACCGAGTTCATGGTCCACGCGCTGCGCGCGCTGGGCGCCGAGTCCCAGGCGCGCCTGGTCATGGCCGGCGGCTCCAACATGGGGCAGGTCCTGTTCGACCCGCCGGACGTCGGCGGGTGGCCCAACAACGAGGCCTGGATCTCGTCCAACACGGTGCTGGCACGGGTCAACTTCGCGACCACCCTGTTGAACGCCGTCAAGCCGCTGCCCTCGGCGGCCGACGCGCATCGCCAACACCTGGACGACGTGCTCAGCCCGCAGACGGCGGCCGCCCTCAACCAGGCAAGCGACGACCGGACCCGCTGGCTGCTGGTCCTGGCCTCACCGGAATTCCAGCTCAAGTAGGTGCACAAGCGATGACGGAAGAGATCGGAATCAACCAGCTCAAGCGGCGCGACTTCCTGCGCGCCGGCCTCGTCTTCGGCGCCGGCGCCGCCGGCCTGGCGGCCGGCTATGCGGCCGTTCCCGATGCCTTCGCGCGCGCCGTCTACGCGGCCAAGAACCAGGGCATCACCAACGACCAGGTGCTGGTCATGATCCAGCTCGCCGGCGGCAACGACGGGCTGCGCACAGTGATCCCCCTCCAGGATCCCAAGCTCCACGACCTGCGGCCCAAGCTGGCCGACATGTCGGTGGGGCAGGCGCTGCCGATCACCAGCGACTTCGGCCTGAACCAGAACCTGAAGGGCATCAAGAGCTTGTGGGACCAGGGCAAGGTGGCCGTGATCGAGGGCGTCGGCTACCCGACCCCGACCTTCTCGCACTTCGAGTCGATCCGGATCTGGGAGACCGGCGACCCCACACGGCGCCAGGTCGACGGCTGGCTGGGCCGGACCCTGGCCTCGGCCTACGACTCCTTCGGCCATCCCCTCACCGGCTGCGCCTGCGGCGCCACGGACGTGCCCGGCGCCCTGCGCGACCTGCAGGCGACGCTGACCGTGATCAACAACCAGAAGCAGTTCGGCTTCACCGGGGGCTCCGAGGTGGAGGCCGCGGTGGGGGCGCTGTACAAGGCCACGCCCGGCATCTACGGGGCGCTCTTCGACACCGCGATCGCCACCGCCCGCGAGACCATCAACACTCTCCGCGGCTCGGAGGCCGCCTATCAGCCGAAAGCAACGTATTCCGACAACGCCAAGCTCGTGTACTCCTCCAAGAACCAGCTGGCGGCGGCACTGCAGCTGGCGGCCGAGCTGATCACCACCGGCACCGGCGTCAAGCTGCTGCACGTGACCCTGGGCGGTTTCGACACCCACTACACCGAGCTCAACCGGCACGACGACCTGATGGGCTACCTGGACCAGGCGGTGAGCGCCTTCTACCAGGACCTCGACGCCCACGGGGTCGCCGACAAGGTGCTGGTCGCCACCTGGTCCGAGTTCGGCCGCCGGCCCAAGGAGAACGCCAGCGGAGGCACCGACCACGGCGCCGCCGCCCCGGTGCTCCTGATCGGCAATCCGGTCAAGGGCGGCATCTACGGCCAGGCACCCTCGCTGACCGACCTCGACACCACCGGGAACCTCAAGTTCTCGGTCGACTTCCGCTCCATCTACCAGGAGATCCTGGGCGGCCATCTGGGAGCCGACCCCAAGGAAATCCTCGGCGCGACGTTTGACAAGCTGGGTGTTCTCAAAAGCCCCGTCGCAACGTTTGGATAGGCAGAGAGACCTCTGATGCAAGCCCTGGTGTTGAAGGCGGGTGCAACCCTGCTCACGATGCTGGCCGCGCTCGGCTCGGCGGTCTACGTCAGCGGCCACGTCAAGAACGGGTCGGCGCCTCTCCATCCAGCCGTGCTGAGCGCCCAATCGACCAGCGGCCGGCTCACCCTCACCCCGAGCGTTCACACCGCGGACGTGGAGGCGGTGACCTCCACCCATGCCTCCTGATGAGGTAGTCAGCCGGCACTTCGAAGCGCTCGGCACCACCTGCTCGGTCTTCGGCGTCGACGTGGCGCCCGAGCGGCTGGAGCGTGCCGAGGCCTGGGTCCGCTCGCAGCACGTTCGCCTGACGCGCTTCGAACCCGATAGCGAGCTCTCGCGGCTCAACGCCGCCGCGGGCGCGTGGTTCCCGATCAGCGACGAGCTGGAGGAGCTGCTGCGGGAATCGCTCCACGCCTGGGAGCTCAGCGGTGGACTGGTCAATGTCGCCGTGCTGCCCGCCCTGCGCGGGATCGGCTACGAGCGGCCGCTGCGGATGGGCGCGCCGGCCGGCGCCCGGGTCTCGGCGCCGGAGGCTCTTCGGCCTCTGCCCGACGTCCTCGAGGTGGTGCCCGGGCGTGCGCGCCTGGAGCCCGGCGCCGAGCTCGACCTGGGTGGCCTGGCCAAGGGCTGGATGGCCGACCGCCTGGCCGAGCGGCTGGGCGCGAATGCGCTCGCCAACCTGGGCGGCGACCTCTGCGCACACGGTGCGGGGCCCGCGGGCGAGGGCTGGCCGGTCGACTTCGCGGGCGTCACAGTGATGCTCCGCGAGCAGGGAGCGGCCACCTCGTCCACCCGCAAGCGGGCCTGGCAGATGGGCGTCCAGCGTGTGCACCACCTGATCGATCCGCGCACCGGCGCCCCCGTGGAGAGCGACCTCACGCAGGTCTCGGTGGTGGCCACCTCCGCGGTGCGCGCCGAGGTCTTCGCCAAGGCTGCGCTCATGCTTGGCGCTACGGCCGCGACCCCCTACCTGGCAGCCCGCTGCCAGGCCTGGTGGCTGGGCTGAGCAGGTAGCGCGATGGCTGACACCGACCTCTTCTTCTGGGTCCTGGCCCGCGTCTGCGGGCTGACCTCGTTCGTGGCGCTGGCGATCTCGCTGCTCACCGGCGCCGCCCTGCGGACCGCCGTGCTCGACTGGCTGGGCAGCAATCGGGCGATCCGCGCGGTCCACGAGTACACGGCGCTGCTCTGGATCCCACTAGGCGTGCTCCACGTGGGCGCGATCCTGCTCGACCACACCGCCCGGGTCAGCCCCCTCGACCTGCTCATCCCCTTCCGGGTGCCTTACGGCACCGTGGCCATCGGCCTGGGCACGGTGACGCTCTGGATCTTCGCGCTGGTGGCGGTGACGGGCTGGCTCAAGCGGCGGCTGGCGGTCGGCATCTGGCAGTGGATCCACCGCCTCTCCTATGTGGCCTTCGCGCTGCTCTTCCTGCACGCGGTGCTGGGCGGGACCGACTTCAGCGACCCCGTGGTGTCGGCGCTGACCTGGTCGGTCGCCTTCGGGCTGGCCACCATCACCGCCGCCCGAGTGCTCTGGGGTCGCCTCCCGGCCTAGCATTTCGGGGTTATGCCTGACACGCCTGCCGACCTTCTGACGGAAGCCCGCAAGACCGTGCCCGAGATCAGCGCCGAGGAGGCCAAGGCCAGGCTCGATCGGGGCGAGGTGGACCTCATCCTGGACGTGCGCGAGCCCAACGAGTGGGAGGCCGGCCACATCCCGGGCGCGCTGCACGCGCCGCGGGGGATGCTGGAGTGGTACGCCGATCCGACCTACGTGAACCACAAACCGGAGCTGGCGGCAGCCCGGGACCAGAACGTGGTCGTGCACTGTGCCGGCGGAGCCCGCTCGCTGCTGGCCGCCCAGACGCTGCAGCGGCTGGGATTCCAGAACGTCAGCTCCATGGCCGGCGGCTTCGGTGACTGGTCGGCCAAGGACCTTCCCGTAGAGAAGTAGCGAGATCCGTCCCCCCCTCGGCAGCGGGGGGACTTACAGGGGGGTTTTAGCAGCTGAGCTCGGGAGCCCACCCGCCGGCGTGGCCGCCGGCCTCCAGCCAGGCGTCGTCGAAGATCGTGGTCCGGTAATTGGCCCCGTGGTCGGGGCAGATCACCGCGACCTGGGCGTCGGGATGCCTGTCCAACCAGCGCGCGGCGGCAGCCACCGCGGCGCCCGAGGACCCGCCCAGCTCGAGCCCGGTGCCCGCCAGCAGCGCGCGGCAGGTGGCGAACGCCTCGGCGCCGCCCATCACCGCGACCTCGTCGAAGAGCCCCGGGTCGAGGAACTCCGAGGGCCGCGACGACCCCAGGCCGTTGACCACCCGGCGCCCGGTGGCGCCGCCCAGCAGGGCGGAGCCCACCTGGTCGACGGCGACCACCCGGGTGCCGGGGCTGGCGCGCCGGAAATAGGCGCCCACACCGGCGAGGGTGCCGCCGGTGGAGGCAGGCACGAAGATCGCGCCCAGGCGCCGTCCGGCCGACTGGCGCAGCAGCTCGGGGCCGGTCGAGTAGCGATGGGCGAGAGGGTTGTCGCGGTTCCCGTACTGGTTGAGCCAGGCGGCGCCGCGCTGCTCGGAGATCTGGCGGGCGCAGATCATGCGGGTGAGGATGTAGCCGCCCGCGCCGTCCTCCTCGGTCACGATCATGATTTCGGCGCCCAGGGCGCGCATCCGCGCCACGTTCTCCGGAGTCGCCCGGGGATCCGAGACGGCGATGAAGCGCAGCCCGAGCGCCTTGCACACCCAGGCCATGGAGACGCCGTGGTTGCCCGAGGTGGAGTCCACGATCACGCCACCCGGCCGCACCCGGCCGGACGCCAGCAGCCGGCGGATCATGAAGCGCGCGGTCCGGTCCTTCATGGAACCGCCGGGGTTGCGGCTCTCCAGCTTGAGCGCGACCGGGCGGCCATCCACGCGCACCGTGACCATTGGCGTGCGCCCGATCCGGCGCAGCATCCCGCGCAGCTCGCGCGGAGAAAGCACCGAGAGGTCGGCCAATGCCATCAGGACTTCAACGCCAGCACCTGCCCGCGCAGTCGCTCCTCGGCCTCCAGCGGGCCCTCGATCTCCTGCCGCTCCCGGTGCCAGCGCTCCATCGCCAGGTTGAGCTGCGCCTGCTGCAGGCGCGCCAGGCGCCGGTAGGCGCTGAGGCCGTTCAGCGTCAGCACCTGCATCCGCGCCTGCCAGCGCCGCCAGGGACTGACCAGCACCCCCACCTCGGCGGGTGCGATGGCGCCGCTCCCGGTGCCGGCCTCGAGCTGAAGCTGCCGGCGCAGGGCGGCGCCCTCGACCTGGAGGCCCATCGCCAGCAGCAGCAGCACCACGGCCGTGAAAGGGCCGTCCATCAGGATCGTCCGCAGGTGCACGCCGATCAGGGCGAAGGCCCCGTCGCCGACCGGGAAGAACTGCAGCCAGGCGTCCCAGGCGAAGTGGGCCGAGATCGCGATCAGCCAGCCACCGGCGATCGCCAGCACCCGCTGGCTGAGGCGCGGCAGCTGCCGGGCCACCCCGATCCCGGCGCCCACCAGGGCCGTATAGGTGGCGTGCCCGAAAAAGAGGCCGACCACCTGCCGGAAGTACCACTGGAAGCCGGCCGCCTCCGCGCCGAAGCCCTCCCCGGCGAAGAGCGCGTAGATGTGCGTCATGTAGAGGATCGACTCCATGAAGTTGAAGCCGAGCCCGACGCACGCGCCATAGACGATGCCGTCCACCACGTCGTCGAACTCGTCCCGCATCACGAGGTAGAGCAGGAGCACCGCCAGGCCCTTGGCGATCTCCTCGAAGAAGCCGGCGCCGTAGGCGGTGAAGGCATCCAGGCCCGGCCCCGGCACCAGCGTGTTAGAGGCCACCTCGCCCAGCGAGGTGTTGGCCCAGATCACGAGCGCGGTCGCCACCACCGCCCCCCAGGCGACCGCCACCATCACCAGGCGCCAGGGCTCCTTCTCGTTGCGGTCCAGCCGCCGCACCACCCAGATCCCGAAGGCGGTCGTGGGCAGGCAGGCGATTGCTGAGATCAGCGCCACCAGCGGCTCGGCGCCGGTGAACAGGAAGAGGTCGACCACCAGCAGCCAGAGCAGGAGGGCGATCCCCAGCAAGATGCCGGCACGCAGCAGGTGGCGCCGCCGCTCGGCGGGGTCGCGGTCGAAGGCGCGGACCCCGATCCAGGTCGCCAGCCCGACCAGGGCGATCGCGGGCAGGCCGAAGAGCGCGACCCGGCCGGGGATGGTGCCCAGGACCAGGGAGGTGACGAAGGAGCTCAGGAAGAGGAGGATCACCAGCACCCCTGCCAGCGCGATCGCCAGCTTGTAGCGGGGCGGCCGGCCGTGCCGCGAGTAGGCCGCGCCGGCGATCAAATCGCCGACCTCACGTAGACCAGGCGCCGCGCCAGGACCTCCACCGGCTGGGCGTTCTGGTAGCGCTCGACCACGAAGTTGTAGTCGCCGGGGACGTTGTGCCGGAAGCCCTGCGAGATCTTCACGGGCACGATCGAGTGGTCGACCAGCTGTCCCGCGGGCGCCGGCCCCACGCCGCCCACGGTGGTGCCCAGGGTGTTGAACCAGCGTGCGGCCACTTCCATGGTGGGCGGCAGCGAAGTCCAGTCGATCTCGGCGGCGAAGGCCTCGTCGAGCGTGAAGCGCTGGCTGTCGGGGCCCGTGACCTGGCCGCTCGCGGGGTCATAGCGGAAGACGCCGATGACGGTGGCGTGGGAGCCCGTGTGCTGGCCCAGCGGCTCGAACGCGAAGAAGTCGACCAGCCCCGCAGCCAGGATGACCAGCGCCAGCACGCCGAGGGTGAGCATCGTGAGGTAGAGCGGACGGATCTCGTCGCGCGGGATCAAGCGGTGCTCACTCGGGGATGGTAGCGGCCGGCCGGCGCAGGACCAACGCGCCCGTGACCCCCAGCAGGCAGGCCACGGCCGTGGCCCAGAAGGCGGGCACCGGCCCGATCGAGTAGAGAGCGCCGCTGGCCGCGGCCCCGACTCCATTGGCCGCGGTCAGGGCGGTCTCGTACAGGCCCTGCGTGCGTCCCTGCTCACCCTCGGGCGCCCGCCGGCTCACCTCCGCGGTAAGCGCCGGCGTGCCGATCGAGGTCAGGGCGCCCTCCAGCACGCCGATCCCGATCAGGGCCCACACGTTGGCAATGAGCGGGTACAGGACGTTCAGCGACCCGTAGGTCAGGAGGGCCGCAGCCGCGGACCGGAAATGCCCGACGGCGTCCACCACGCGCCCCATGAACGCCGTCAGGAGCAGGACCGGCAGCGCGTAGGAGGCGTAGGACAGGCCGACCTGAAAGGTGCTGCCACCCCGGCTCGTGAGGTACAGGGCCCACACCGTCTCGTAGGTGCCGAACGCGTAGTAGATGGGCGCGCCGAGCGCGATCAGGGGCAGCAGTCGGCGCAGCAGCGCCAGGGGGTTGGTTGGTGGGGCCACGCCGGCTCTGACTCGCGGCGCCGTCCGCGGCAGCCGGACCAGGAGCAGCGTGGCCAGCGCGCACATCAGGGCGCTGCCCAGGAAGACCGCGTCCAGGCGGACACCGGCCACGGTTCCACCCAGCACCGGGCCGACCAGCACCCCGGCCATCTCGGTCGCCCGCAGCCGGCTGTAGGCGACGCTGCGGGCGGCGACCGGCGTGAGGTCGGCCACCATCGCCATCGCGGTCGGGAAGTAGGCCGCGGCGACCCCGGCGTGCAGGAAGCGCAGCACCACGTAGGCCAGGACGGGCAGTGGCAGCAGGTAGGTGAGTGAGAAGAGCGCGTAGGCCGCCATCGAGAGCAGGAGCAGGGGCCGGCGCCCGACGCGGTCCGAGAGCGCGCCGGCCGGGTAGTAGAGCAGCACCTTGGCCAGGACCCCGCTGGCCACCACGGCGCCCACCAGCACCGGTCCGCCGCCGCGCGAGCGCAGGAACAGCGGCAGGATCGGGAAGAAGAAGTTGACGCCGGTCTCGATCAGCGCATTGCCGATCAGCAGGATCCAGAGGGCTCGCGCGGTGCCCGTTTCTTGGCCTCCGGCGCCGGCGCTCGGCACACTGGTCTTTGTGCTCACGCGAAGGACAATGGTCCGGCTTGCACTGGTGGCGCTGCTGCCGGTCCTTGCCGGCTGTGGTTTTGGCGGCGCCTCCAGCGGCTGCAACGCGGCCGCCACGGTGCCGCTGGTGGAGGTCTCACTGCTGCCGGCGCAGGGCAAGACGCTGAACGTCGATGCCATGGACGTCGACCAGCAGGCGCACCTGCTCTTCGCCGCCGACCGCACCAGCGCCGGCGTCGACGTGATGGACGTCTCCAACCCGGTCCCGCAGTACATCACCACGGTGCGGGCCGGCACGCCCAATGGCCTGGCCGTGGCCGCCGACCTGCACCTCGTGGTGGCCGCCCTGAGCGGCGGCTCGGTGGCGGTCATCAACACCGACCGCAGCTCGCCCGACGCCTTCACGGTGGTGCGCAGCATCCCGACCGGTGGCAAGAGCGCCGACCTCGCGGGCTACGACGCGCGCGACCATCGGGTGTTCGTGTCCGACCCGGTCGACGGCGTGCTCTACGACGTCGACATCAGCGGCGCGCTGGCTCCCCGCGCGATCGCGCTCGGGAAAAACCTGGAGCAGCCGGCTTGGGACCCCACCTCGGGGCACGTCTTCGTGGCCGGCGGCGCCGCCTACGACGGCCTGTATGAGGTCGATCCGGCGGCGGACGCCTTGGTCGCGCGGCACGACCTCAACTCCGGCTGCCAGCCCAACGGGCTCGCCATCAATCCCGGCCGCCGGCTGGCGCTGCTGGGCTGCAGCTCCACCGGCTACCAGCAGGTCCTGATCTGGGACCTGGCGCATCAGAAGCTGACGCGGGTGGACCGCGAGGTAGGCGGCGGCGACCTCGCCCTCTACGACCCGGCTGCCGACCGCTTCCTGTTCGCGGCCTCGCACTTCGGCTCCGGCCCCGAGGTGGCGGTCTTCGACGGCTCGTCGGGCGCCTACCGGACGGCGGTCGTGCTGCCCGCCGCCGCCAACTCGATGGCCTTCGACGAGACCAACCAGCTCGTCTACACCGCCGACGCGCGCAAGAACGTGGGCGGCCTCTTCAAGTTCGGCCTCCCGGCCTGCTGATGGGCGGCGGGCGCGGCCTCGACGACTTCCACATGGGGGCCGAGGTGCATTCCAGCGACGGCAGGCTGGTCGGGAAGCTGCAGCGCTTGATCGTGGACGAGGACGGCTTCGATCCCCGGGCCATCGTGGTCCAGGAGGACGCGCGGTTCGCGGGCCGCCTGCTGGCGGCGGGCTCCTGGTACCTGGTGGACGAGGTGTCGGTGCCGGTCGCCGAGGTGGCCGCGGTAGAGCCCGACCGCATCGAGCTTCGGCTCACAGGGGCCGAGGTCAGGCGGCTGCCGCCCTTTCTGACCTACAAATACCGGCCGGTTACCCGAGCCGAAGCCGTCGGACGGTACGTGGCGCTGGCCACCAGCGCGCCCGCCGCCCCCAGCCTCCAGGAGACCGCGCACAAGGCGGCCGGCGAGATCGAGATCGACGGCGGCGAGAACGTGATGCTCGGCCGCACGGGCCGGGTGCTCGGCCATGTCCGCGACGTGCTCGTTGAGGACCGCGAGCTGATCGGCATCGTGATGCGGCCGGCCGGCTTCTTCAAGCAGGACGTCGTGCTGCCGGTGCGTTTCCTCGACCGCAGCGATGACCTGGCGCTGTTCGCGGATCTCAGCGAGGACGACCTTCAGAACCTGCGGCCCTTCCAGCGCTGACCGGCGCGCGCCGAGCGCAGAATGGGCGGCGTGACCAAGAGCAAGGGGTCCTGGGACTCATTCCAGGATGACATGAGCTCACTGGGCGAACGCCTTCGCGAGGCCTATCGGACGGCGCCCACCGACAGCGCGAAGTCCGAGCTCCGGGCGTCGCTGGATCGCCTGCAGGAGGCGGCGGACGCCGTCTTTCGCTCACTCGACCACATCGCCCAGGAC
>DATCNF010000139.1:0-5118 GCA_036565325.1 Candidatus Dormiibacterota bacterium
GGCCGAACCGGTGGCTCCGCAGGCGCCGGCGCCTCCGCCGCTCACGCCGCCGCCGGCTGCGGCCCCCACACCGCCGCCGCAGGCCGCACCCCTCCCGCCGCCGACGCCCCCTCCTCAGGCTCAGCCCTACTACACCCCGGCGCCCCAGCCCCAGCCGTACTACACGCCCCCGGCGCAGCCGGCGCCTTATCAGCAGCAGTACTACCAACAGCCACAGCCCTACTACCGGCAGCCGGCGCCGGCCGGGCCCACCGGGACGCCCACCTGGCTGATCGTCAGCGTGGCGGCCTCGCTGGCGGCGGCGCTGGTCATGGCGCTCATCGGAGTGCTCGGGGTCGCCGGCTCGCCAAACGACCCCAGTACCCAGACCACGGGAGCCTGGTGGGCGGTGATCAGCCTGGGCTTCGCCGTGCTGTCGATGATGACTCTGGTCGGCGTGGTCCGCCGCAAGACATGGGGGCTCGTGATGTCCTGGATCACCGCCGTGCTGCTCTGCCTGACCTGCGTCGGGCTGGTCTTCGGGATCCCGATCATCGTCTTCGCCGCCCGCACCCGGTTCTGATCCCCACGCGGTGACTGACGAGCGGACGCAGGTCGGCGTCGTCGGCGCCGGGCCCGCCGGCCTCCTGCTGGCGCACCTCCTGCAGCGGGCCGGCATCGAGTCGGTGGTACTCGAGCGCCGCAGCCGCGACTACGTGGAGAGCCGGGTGCGCGCCGGGGTGCTGGAGCACGGTGCGGCGCAGCTTCTGCGGGAGAGCGGAGTGGGGGAGCGGATGGCTCGCGAAGGGCTGCCGCACCGCGGCATCCACCTCCAGTTCAACGGCGAGCGGCACCACCTCGACTTCGTCGATCTCACCGGCCGGGGGATCATGGTCTACGGCCAGCAGGAGGTCGTCAAAGACCTGATCGCGGCCCGCCTCGCGGCCGGCGCCGCGATCGGGTTCGAGTGCGAAGCGCAGGGCTTGCGCGGGGTCGAAGGAGAGCAGCCGCGCATCTCCTACCTGGAGGCCGGCGGGGAGCACGAGCTGGCCTGTGACTTCATCGCCGCCTGCGACGGCTCGCACGGGGTCGGCCGCGCCGCGCTGCCGGCGGGGGAGGCGACGCTCTACGAGCGCGAGTACCCGCACGCCTGGCTCGGGATCCTGGCGCGCACGCCGCCGGCGACCGAGGAGCTGATCTACGCCTACCACGAGCGCGGGTTCGCCCTCCACAGCATGCGGTCGCCCGAGATCAGCCGCCTCTACCTCCAGGTCGCCGCCGACGAGGTCCTCGAGAACTGGCCGGAGGACCGGATCTGGGACCAGCTGCGGCTGCGGCTGGGCGAGCCGGGCCTGCGCGCCGGCGAGATCCTCGAGGTGGGCATCACGCCCATGCGCAGCCTGGTCGTGGAGCCCATGCAGCACGGGCGCCTCTTCCTGGCCGGCGACGCCGCCCACATCGTGCCGCCGACCGGGGCCAAGGGCATGAACCTCGCCCTCGCCGACGTGCGCGAGCTGGCCGCGGCTCTGGTGGAGTGGTATCGGTCGGGCTCGCGGGCGGCGCTCGACGCCTACACAAGCTCCTGCCTGGGTCGGGTCTGGCGCGCGCAGCACTTCTCCGCCTTCATGACGGCGCTCCTGCACCGGGACCCGGAGCACGACCCCTTCGAGCACCGGCTGCGGCTGGCGAACCTGGCCTACATCACGAGCTCGCGCGCGGCGGCCACCTCGCTGGCGGAGAACTACACCAGCGCGGCGACCGGTTTGGCGAGCGGACACAAGACGGCGCCGCCGGCCAGGCCCTAGAGTTCTCGACCTCGATGCGCCATCTGTATGCGGGGCACTACGCGTTTACCGGGCCGGCGGGAGGCCGGAGCCGGACGAAGTAGACCGCCCTCGTCCTCGCTCCCCCGCCGGCCACGGTCGCGGGTGGGATTGAAGAAGGGGAAGCGCGCGTCATGGAAGTCCAGTTGCCAAGCCGGCCGCACGTGGTCGCGATCGGACGGCTGCGGATCGGAGCCGGCGACCCGGTGGTCATCGCGGGGCCCTGCTCGGTCGAGCTCAACTACCCCGAGCACGCAGTCCGCATCGCCGCCCAGGGCGTGGACGCGCTGCGAGCGTGCGTCTTCAAGCCCCGGACGCATCCGGGATCCTTCCAGGGCCTCGGCCGCGCCGCCCTGCCGCTGCTGGCGGAGGCGCGCGAGCGCACCGGGTTGCCGCTGGTGTCGGAGGTGCTGTCGGCCGAGGACGCCGAGGTCCTCGGCGACCACGTCGACGCCTTCCAGGTGGGCGCCCGCAACATGCAGAACTTCCGCCTGCTGGAGTCGCTCGGCGAGATCGGCAAGCCCGTGATCCTGAAGCGTGGGCTGGCCGCCACCGTCGAGGAGTGGCTGGCCGCCGCCGAGTACATCACGGCGCGCGGCAACGACCAGGTCGTGCTCTGCGAGCGCGGGATCCGCACCTTCGAGCCCAGCACCCGCAACACGCTGGACCTCTCGGCGGTGATCGTGGCCCAGGAGCGCTCGCCGCTGCCGGTGATCGTGGATCCCAGCCACGCCGCGGGGCAGGGGCGTTGGGTGCCCCGGCTGGCCTCGGCGGCGCTGGCGGTGGGCGCCGACGGGCTGCTGGTGGAGGTCCACCCCGAGCCCAGCCAGGCCTGGACCGACGCCGAGCAGGCGATCGGGCTGGAGGCGATCAGGCGGATCGTGTGGGAAGCTCAGCAGGTGCGCGGCTACTCGGCGGCACGCGAGGCCTGACCTGGGCCGTCTGAGCGGCAAGGTCGCCGTCATCACCGGCGCCGCGAGCGGCATCGGGCGCGAGGCCGCGCTCCTCTTCGCGGCCGAGGACGCGCGCGTCTGCGTCGCCGACGTGGTGCAGGAGGCGGGCGAGCAGACGGCCGCCGAATGCGGCCGCGACTCTTTCTTCTGCCCGGTCGATGTGACCGACCCCGAGAGCGTGCGCGCGCTCTACGCCGAGACCGTCGCGCGCTGCGGCGGCATCGACGTGCTCTACAACAACGCCGGCATCATGCCGCCCGACGACGACTCCATCCTGGTCACCGAGCCCGAGGCGTGGGATCGGGTGCAGGCGGTCAACGCCAAGGGCGTGTTCCTGTGCTGCAAGTACGGGATCCCGCACCTCCTGGAGCGCGGCGGCGGTTCTGTGATCAACGTGGCCTCGTTCGTGGCGCTGGTCGGCGCGGCCACCTCTCAGATCGCGTACACCGCGTCCAAGGGCGCGGTGCTCTCGATGAGCCGCGAGCTGGCGGTGCAGTTCGCGCGCCAGGGGATACGCGTGAACGCGCTCTGCCCTGGTCCCGTCGAGACGCCGATGCTGATGCGCCTCTTCGCCGAGCGCAAGGGCGCCTACGAGAGGCGGCGCGTCCACCTGCCCATGGGCCGGCTGGCCCGGGCCGGCGAGATCGCCAACGCGGCACTCTTCCTGGCCAGCGACGAGTCCAGCTACGTGAACGGCGCCACGCTGCTGGTCGACGGCGGCCTGACGGCCGCCTACGTCACGCCCGAGTAACCCCCACCCCAACCCTCCCCGGCGGGGAAGGGGAAACGCCCAAGATATGCGGATGTCTGAAGCACACCTGGCGGGGAAGGTAGCGATCGTCACCGGCGGCGGCGCCGGCATCGGGCGGGCGATCGCGCTCCGGTACGGGCGCGAGGGCGCGCGGGTGGTGGTCGGGGACGTCAACCAGGAGACTGCCGAGCAGGTCGCGCGAGCGATCGCGGACGCGGGCGGCGAGGGCCTGGCCGTGCAGTGCGACGTGTCCGCGCCCGCCGACTGCGACCGCCTCTTCGGGGCGGTCCAGGACCGCCACGGCACGATCGACGTGCTCGTCAACAACGCCGGCCTGGTCAACACCGAGCGCCATTTCCTGGAAGCGGACGACGCCTGGTGGCGGAAGATCATCGACGTCAACCTGGGCGGCGTCTTCAACTGCAGCCTGCGCGCCGCGCGGATCATGGCGGCCAAGCGCTCGGGCGTGATCATCTGCATGTCCTCGGGCGGCGCCACCAAGGCGCACCGTGGCAACGTCGCCTACGACGCCACCAAGGGCGGCATCGAAGCCATGGTCCGGGCCATGGCACTGGACCTCGGGCCCTACGGGGTGCGCGTGTGCGGGCTGGTGCCCGGCTCCATCAATACGCAGGGCATGGACGCGCAGACCAAGGCCAGCCGCGGGGAGACGATTCCCCTGGGCCGGGTCGGAGAGCCCGGAGACCTGGCGGGGCCGGCGGTGTTCCTGGCCAGCGAGGACGCCGCCTACGTCAACGGCACCATGCTGGTCGCCGACGGCGGCCTGCTGGCGCAGCAGCGCTCGCCGCAGGTCGACATCTTCCCGCTCTCCAGGTACCCCAACCTGCCCGCGCGGTAGCGGTGTACCGCGTCGGCGTCGACATCGGCGGCACCTTCACCGACCTGATCCTGGTCGACGAGGCGGGCGGCGAGTTCACGGTCGCCAAGGCCCTGACCACGCCCGAGGATCCCTCGCGCGCGGTGGAGACCGCCCTCGCCGACGCGCTCGGCCGCGCCGGCATCACCGCCGCGCAGGCGGCGCAGGTGATCCACGGCACCACGCTGGTCACCAACGCCATCATCGAGCGCAAGGGCGCCCGCACCGCCCTGCTGGCGACGGCCGGCTTTCGCGACGCCATCGAGATCGGCAAGGAGGCGCGCTTCGAGCTTTACGACATCGAGCTCGAGCTGCCCGAGCCGCTGGTGCCCAGGTATCTCCGCTTCGACGTGCCCGAGCGCACGCTGGCCGACGGCAGCGTCGCCCGCGAGTTGGACGTGCGGTTCGTGGAACGCCTGGCGCGCGAGCTGGCGGAGGCCGGCGTGAACGCGGTGGCCATCTCCTTCCTGCACAGCTACGCCAACCCCGGCGCCGAGCGCGCGGCCCGGGACGCGGTGCTCCGGGTGGCGCCCCAGAGCCGGGTCTCGATCTCGTCAGAGGTGGTGCCGGAGATACGCGAGTACGAGCGCACCTCGACCACGGTCGCCAACGTCTACGTGCAGCGCCGCACCGAGCAGTACCTGGCCGAGCTGCAGTCGCGGCTGGCGACGATGGGGTTCGCCGGCGCCTTCCGCCTGATGCTCTCCGGCGGCGGCATCGCCACGCCCGAGACGG
>DATCNF010000140.1:0-2368 GCA_036565325.1 Candidatus Dormiibacterota bacterium
GGGCAGCGGTGTCGAGATGAAGCCCGGCGTCTATCCCTCCGACCCCCAGTTCAGCAATAGCTCGAGCTGCCACTTCCTGGACCCCGGCATCTACACGTGGCCGTCCGGCTATACCAACAACGGCGGGCTCGCCAGCAACGAGCTGAGACCACCGATGGAGCCGCTGCCCGGCGATTTCACGAAGCCAGCCGGAGTCCAGTTTTGGAACCAGGGCGTCTCTTGCGCGGGTGACTTCTACGCCAGCGCGGTGAGCGCCACCGGCGGCAAGCCGCTGAAGCCGGCCGGGTCCTGGGGAATCGAGATCACCGCCGTCCGCCAGGACGCCTGGAACGGGCCCAACGGCGCCGGCACCTACAACCGCCAGACGGCCCCCTCCATGTGCCGACTCCTAGACAGCCCCATGGACGGCAGCACGCATGGGATGCAGGTGGTGATCGGCAACGTCCCTGGGGCCGAGGGCTACAACGTCTATGCCAACCCCAACGGCTGCCCGGCCAACAACCAGACCGCCTTCGGGTTCATCGGCTTCGTTGCCAACCCGGTCTTCGAGGTCAACAACGGCTCCGGCTGCGGCGATCGCACCAAGCTGCCCGGCTACCCCAACACGCCCCCCGCGCCGGGCGCCGGCAACACCGCCACCAGCGGCAACAGTTACGGCGGCTGCAACCTGGGCTACGTGGCCTCCGAGATCTTCGACAACAACAACGCCAACCCGCAGGGCCTGGGCTATGTCGGCTTCAACACCAACGCCAACTCACAGTGGGCCGCGGCCCCGCCGCAGTGCGTCGCCGCTCCGCTCAATCCGCCGAACCCCTACCTCCCCACCCCGCAGGGCTGCAACCCGCCAGACGGCGAGCTGGCGCCCGCGGGGCCTGGGCTCGCCAACGAGGTCCCGCCGCGCGCGATCGTCCCCAACGGGGACCGCGCCGACGAGAACGAGTGCCGGCCACAAGGAAGCTCGAGCAACCCCTGTGGCGGAGCGCAGGTCACACCCGGCGCCGTCCAGTTCTACTTCCCGCCCAACGCCTGCATCGACCAGGAGGGCGGCGGCGCGACCTACGTGTTCAGCGGCTACCAGTACAACTGGATCGTGCTCTTCGCCCCCGGCAACACGGTGCCACCCAACCCGCCGACGCCCAACTCGTGCTCTGGCAACAAGCTGACGGGCAACTCGACGACGACATTCATCGGAACGATCTACTTCCCCACCGGCAGCATCACGATCAACGGCAGCAACCGGGCGCCGGTCGCCGGACAGGTCATCGTCTACAACGCGCTCATCGACGGCAGCGCGGGCGTGGCCATCAACTACAACCCGGCCGTGGCGCCGGCCCCGCCGGCCGCCCGCCTCATCGTCTGAGCATCGGCTTCGGGTAGCGTCCAGCAGCGATGAGGCTGCTGGTCACGGGGGGCGCCGGATACATAGGGAGCATCTGCTCCGCGGTCGCGCTGCAGGCCGGGCACCGGGTCACCGTGCTGGACAACCTCAGCAAGGGTCATCGCTCGGCGGTGCCCGCGCGCGCCCAGCTGATCGAGGGCGACCTGCTGGACCCGCCCGCCCTGCGCAGCGCGCTGCAGGGAGGCATCGACGCCGTCCTCCACTGCGCGGCCCTGATCGTGGTTCCGGAGTCGGTCGCCAGGCCTGAGCTCTACTACCGCAACAACGTGGTCGGCACGCTCAACCTGGTCGACGCCATGCGCGAGGGCGGCGTGCGCCGGCTGGTGTTCTCCTCGACGGCGGCGGTGTACGGGGAGCCCGAGGCCGTCCCCATCCTGGAGGACGCACCGGCGCAGCCGGCCAACCCCTACGGCAACACCAAGCTGGCGATGGACCGCATGCTCGCGGACGAGTGCGCGGCGCACGGGCTGGGCGCGGTCTCCCTGCGCTATTTCAACGTGGGTGGGGCCCTGCACGGCCTTGGCGAAGACCATCATCCGGAGACCCATCTCATCCCCAATGTGCTGGCGGCCGCCGCGGGGCGGGCGCCGGCGATCCAGCTCTTCGGCACCGATTACGACACACCGGACGGGACCTGCATCCGCGACTACGTGCACATCGGAGACCTGGCGGCCGCCCACCTGTTGGCGCTGGAGACGGCCGCAGCGGGGCGTCACGACGTCTACAACCTGGGCAGCGGCCACGGCTACTCGGTCCGCGAGGTGATCGCCGCCGCCCGCCGGGTCACGGGCCGGGAGCTCGAGGTCGAGGAGAGGCCGCGGCGACCGGGCGACTCTCCGCGGCTGGTGGCGTCCAGCGAGCGCATCCGCGCGCGCCTGGGGTGGGTGCCAAAGCACGGGCTGGATGAGATCGTCGGGGATGCCTGGGAGTGGATGCTCGAACATCCTCACGGGTACGAATAGGCCGACG
>DATCNF010000141.1:0-4629 GCA_036565325.1 Candidatus Dormiibacterota bacterium
GGGGAGGGGGACGTGATAGCCCCGGCGCCATTGGAAGAGGAGGGAACCTCCTGCTCCGCTCTGGCGTCCTTCTTCTCCTGGGCGCCGCTCCAGAGCTTGAGCGCCAGCGCCGGGAAGAGGAGGTAGTTGAGCACGTTCCCATCGGAGGGCTCGATCCCCTGCTTCTTGAGCTGCGCCCGCGCCTCGCGCACCTGGGGCTCGAGCAGGTCGGCGGGCCGGATGGTGATGGGTTCCTCGCGGCCCAGCACCAGCCGGCGCACCTCCGCGTCGGCCGGCTTGGGCGGTCTGCCGTAGAGCCCCTGGAGGTAGTCCTTCAGCTCCTGGGTGACGGTCTCGTAGCGCTCCTTGCCGAGCACGTTGAACACCGCCTGGGACGCGATCATCTGCCGCACCGGCGCCACCAGTGGCGGCTCGCCGAGGTCGGCCCGCACGCGGGTGACCTCCTTGAGCACCTCCCCGAACCGATCGGCGGCGTCATGCGTGGCCAGCTGGCGCTGGATGTCCTCGAGCATGAACCCCGGCATCTGGTAGCGCAGCACGGCGGAATCGACGCGGTCGACGAAGCTCGACATGTGCTCGACGTGGTTGCGCTTGACCGGCTCCAACAGGTCGGTGACCTCGGCCAGTCGGTCCATGTCGAGCCCCGTCGCGTAATCGCCACCCGCGAGCGCCGCGACCACGCTCTCGGTGCCGGGCTGGGAGGCACCCCAGGCCAGCGGCGACATGGCGGTATCGACCACCGCCGCGCCCGCCTCGATGGCGGCCATGTACGCCATTGGCGCCATCCCGCTGGTGCAGTGGGAGTGGACGACCACCGGCAACCCACCCGCCTCCCCGAGCGCAGTGACCAGCTCCCAGGTGACCTGCGGCGAGAGCAGGCCTGAGGTGTCCTTGACGACCACCTCGTCGCAACCGAGGTCGGCCAGGCCCTTGGCCAGCGAGACCCAGAGCTCCAGGGTGTGCGGCGGGCTGATGGCATAGGAGAGCGCGCCCTGGACCCGCTTGCCCGCCGCCTTGGCGGCCCGGATCGCAGCCTCCATGTTGCGGAGGTCGTTGAGCGGGTCGAAGACGCGGAAGACGTCGACGCCGCAGGCGGCCGCGTGACGCACGAAGAGCTCCACGGTGTCGTCCGCGTAGTTGCGCTGGCCGACCAGGTTCTGGCCCCGTATCAGGGCCTGGATCGGCGTCTTGGGCACGGCCTTGTTGAGGGCGGTCAGATACTCCCAGGGATCCTCCCCGAGCCGCAGGTAGGTCTCGAACGTGGCCCCGCCAAAGGCCTCCATGGAGTGGAACCCGATGCCCTCCATGCGCGCGGCGATGGGCAGGATCTCGTGCGGCAGCATGTGCCCGCCAAGCAGGGATTGGTTGCCGTCGCGGAAGGTGGTGTCCGTGAGCTGGAGCGCCGGCGCCTGCTTCCTCTTTGCCATTAGCCGCCGGCCAGGGCTCTCCTGGCGACCCCGTGCCGCTCGGCCACTTCAGCATCGCTGAGGCCGAGAATGCGCGCGGCCAGCCAGGCCGCGTTCTTGGCGCCGGCCTCGCCGATGGCGACCGTGGCGACCGGGATCCCCGCCGGCATCTGCACGATCGAGTAGAGCGAGTCGACGCCGCCCAGGTGCTGGGTGGGAACCGGCACCCCGATCACCGGCAGGTCAGTCCAGGCCGCCACCACGCCGGGCAGGTGGGCGGCGCCGCCGGCGGCCGCGATCACTACCCGCAGCCCGCGCTCGCGGGCGCCGCGCGCCCATTCCATGACGCCGGCGGGGTCGCGGTGCGCGCTGCAGACCTTGAGCTCGTGCTCGATCCCGAGCGCGGTCAGCTGTGCCGTGCAGGATTCCATCAACGGCAGGTCCGACTTGCTTCCGAGAATCACCCCAACCTCAGCCAAGCTCAGCCTCCTGGGCAATATCCGATCGGAAGTAGGCTCCCGGGAATCGTACCCGCACCGCTCCGGCGAGGGCGTTGAGGCGCGCCTCGGCCGCGGTTGCGGCGACGCCGACCGAGGTCACCACGCGCCCGCCGCTGGTGACCAGGCCGCGGCCGGGTACGTACCTGGTGCCGGCGTGAAAGATGATGGCGCCGGGCGGGATCGTGGCCAGCCCGGAGATCGGGAACCCGGTCTCGTAGGCATCGGGGTATCCCCCAGAAGCCACCACCACGCCGACCGCGGTTCGGCTGCTCCAGCGCAGCGGCGGCAGTGAGGTCAGGTCGCCGCGGGCGGCGGTCAACATCAGTGTCACCGCGTCCGATTCCAGGCGGGGGAGCACGACCTGCGCCTCGGGGTCGCCGAAGCGAGCGTTGAACTCGATGACGCGGATCCCGCCCGGCGTCAGCATGAGGCCCGCGTAGAGGACGCCCCGGTACTCGGCGCCCATCCGCGCCAGTTCCCGGACCGCCGGTTCCAGGACCGTCTTGAGCGCCTCCTCGAGCGCCGCGTCATCCACGCCGGCCGGTGGCGAGTACGCGCCCATGCCGCCGGTGTTGAGGCCCTCGTCCCCCTCGCCTGCCCGCTTGTAATCCCGGGCCGGGGCGAGTGGGACCACGTGGGTGCCGTCGGTGACGCCGAACACCGAGAGCTCCGGGCCGTCCAGGCGTTCCTCGACCACCACCGTGGAACCCGCTCGGCCGAACGTCTTCTTGACCAGCATCGCCTCGATGGCGCGGCCCGCCTCCTCGAGCGAGCCGCACACCACCACGCCCTTGCCCAGCGCCAGCCCGTCGGCCTTCACGGCGACCCGACCGCCGTGTTGGCGGGCGAAGTCGAGAGCCGGTCCGGGCTCGGCGAAGACGCCGTAGCCGGCGGTCGGGATCCCGGCCCGCCCCATCAGCTCCTTGGCGAAGGCCTTGCTGGACTCGATGCGGCCGGCGCTGCGCGAGGGCCCGAAGACCGGGAAGCCGGCGTCTCGCAGCGCATCGCCCGCCCCCGCGGCGACCGCGGATTCCGGGCCCAGGACGGCCAGGCCGATGCGCTCCCGCTTGGCGAAGTGCACCAGGCCCGCCACATCGTCCGCCTGGATGGGCACGTTGCGCGCCATGCCGCCGGTGCCGCCGTTGCCGGGGGCGCAGTAGACGCGCGTCGTGAGGTCGGACTGCATGCACTTCCAGGCCAGCGCGTGCTCACGGGCGCCGGACCCGACGACCAGGATCTTCACCGCGGCTCTTCCTCATCGCGGCGCGCCCGGTGCATGAGGATCCGCACCGCGATGTAGAAGGCGATCCCGAAGATCGCGAGGGCGATGAGCCCGGCGAGCTCGAGGCTCAGGCCGCTTCTCCCCTCCCCCCGCCCTCCCCGCCGAGCGGGGAGGGAGCACGCATCGCGTCGCGAGACACGCTTATTCCCACTCGATGGTGCCGGGGGGCTTGGACGTGATGTCGTAGACGACGCGGTTGACGCCCTTGACCTCGTTGACGATCCGGCTGCTGATGCGTCCCAGGACCTCATAGGGGACGCGCGCCCAGTCCGCGGTCATGGCGTCCTCGCTGGTGACGATGCGCACCGCCACCACGTTGGCGTAGGTGCGGCCGTCGCCCATCACACCCACTGTCGAAAGCGGCGTGAGCACCGCGAACGACTGCCACACCTGGCGGTAGAGGCCCGCCTTCTTGATCTCGTCGACCACGATCCAGTCCGCCTCGCGAAGGACGTCCAGGCGCTCGCGCGTCACGGGGCCCAGGCAGCGGATCGACAGCCCCGGGCCCGGGAAGGGCTGGCGCTGGACCATGTCCTCGGGCAGGCCCAGCTCGGCGCCGACCTCGCGGACCTCGTCCTTGAACAGGTAGCGCAGCGGCTCGATGAGCTGGAAGCGAAGCCCGGGCGGCAGACCGCCCACGTTGTGGTGGGTCTTGATCTTGGCGGCGCTGGCCACGGTGTCGTAGGCGGTCGACTCGATCACGTCCGGATAGAGCGTCCCCTGGGCCAGGAAGTCGATGTCGCCGATCGCCTGGGCGTGCTCCTCGAAGACGTCGATGAAGACGCGGCCCACGGTGTGCCGCTTCTCCTCGGGGTCGGTGATGCCGGCCAGCGCCTCCAGGAAACGCTCTTCGGCGTCGGCGTAGCGAATGTCCATGTCCAGGTTGCCGTGCATGACGTCGAGCACCCGCTGCGGCTCCTCCCGGCGCAGCAGCCCGTTGTTCACGAAGACGCAGGTCAGCTGGTCGCCGATCGCGCGGTGGACCAGGGTGGCAGCCACTGCCGAGTCGACGCCTCCTGAGAGGGCGCAGATGACGCGGCCGCCCCCGACCTGGGCGCGGATGCGCTCGATGGACTCGGTGATGAAGGAGCCCGGCGTCCAGCTGGGGGAGCAGCCGCAGACCTTGAGCACGAAGTTGCGGATCATCTCCCGGCCGTCGGGCGTGTGCACGACCTCGGGGTGGAACTGGATGCCGATGATCCCGGAGTCGTTGGCGAAGGCGGCCACCGGCGAGTTGCCGCTGCTGCCCAGGGCTCGGAAACCCGGCGGCAGGCGCAGCACGTGGTCGCCGTGGTTCATCCAGACCGGCAGCTCGGCGGGCAGGCCGTCGAAGAGCCCGCCCGGGTCCGCGACCTCCAGCACCGCCGGGCCGTACTCGCGCCTGGTGGCGGGCGCCACCTCGCCGCCCAGGTGGTGGGCGATCAGCTGCATGCCGTAGCAG
>DATCNF010000142.1:0-5099 GCA_036565325.1 Candidatus Dormiibacterota bacterium
GCCCCGCCCGCCAGCCGGCTAGTGGATCAGGTAGTTGGAGGCCACCATCCCCGCGATCAGGATGGCGATGATGTTGACCACCTTGATCATGGGGTTGATGGCCGGGCCGGCGGTGTCCTTGTAGGGGTCGCCCACGGTGTCGCCGGTGACGGCGGCCTTGTGCGCGTCCGACCCCTTGCCGCCCAGGTTCCCTTCTTCGATGTACTTCTTGGCGTTGTCCCAGGCGGCTCCGCCCGAGGTCATGAAGAGCGCCAGGAAGAGGCCGGTGATGATGGAGCCCATCAGCATCCCGCCCAGCGCCTTGGGGCCGAGGATGAAGCCCACCGCCAGCGGCGCGATCACCGGGATGGCGCCGGGCAGGATCATCTCCTTCTGGGCGGCGGCGGTCACGATGCGAACAGCGGGCCCGTATTCGGGCTTGGCGGTGCCCTCCATGATCCCTTTGATCTCGCGGAACTGGCGCCGCACCTCCTCCACGACCAGGCCGCCGGCGCGGCCGACCGCGAGCATGGCCAGCGACCCGAACAGGAAGGGCAGGATGCCGCCCAGGAAGATGCCGACGATCACGCGCGGATCGGAGAGGTCGAAGGTCGTATGGTGCCCGGCCTTGTCCAGCTCCTGGGTGTAGGAGGCGAACAGCACCAGCGCGGCCAGGCCGGCCGAGCCGATCGCGTAGCCCTTGGTGGTGGCCTTGGTGGTGTTGCCGACCGCGTCCAGGCGGTCGGTGATGGTCCGGATCTCCTCCGGCAGGTTGGCCATCTCGGCGATGCCGCCGGCGTTGTCGGTGATCGGCCCGTAGGCGTCGATGGCGACCACGATCCCGGTCATCGAGAGTAGGGCCACGGCCGCGATCGCGATCCCGTACAGGCCGCCCAGGCTGTAGCTGATCAGGATCCCGATCGCGATCGTGATCACGGGCAGCGCGGTCGCCATCATGCCGATCGCGGAGCCCGCGATGATGTTGGTCGCGTGCCCGGTGACCGATTGCTGGGCGATCAGGTGCACCGGCCGGTAGCGGGTCTCCGTGAAGTACTCGGTGATGCCCACGATCAGGATCGTGATCACGATCCCCACCACGCCCGCAAAGAAGAGGTTGTGGGGGTCGCCGATCCCGTTGACCGAATGGAGGGCACCGGATGAGATGAAGGCGTTGGTCACGAAGTAGAAGCCCACCAGCGCGATCCCGGCGGCCAGGATCAGGCCCACGTATAAGCCGCCCATGATCCAGCGCGGCCAGTACACGCGCACGGCGAGGGCGCCGATGATCGAGCCCACGATCGAGACGGCGCCCAGGGCCAGCGGGTAGACCACCCAGCCGACCTGGTTCTTGAAGAGCAGCGAGCCGAGCAGCATGGCGGCGACCATGGTCACGGCGTAGGTCTCGAAGAGGTCGGCCGCCATGCCCGCGCAGTCGCCCACGTTGTCGCCCACGTTGTCGGCGATCACGGCCGGGTTGCGGGGGTCGTCCTCCGGGATCCCGGCCTCCACCTTCCCGACCAGGTCGGCCCCCACGTCGGCGGCCTTGGTGTAGATGCCGCCGCCCAGGCGGGCGAACACCGAGACCAGGGAGGCTCCGAAGCCGAGGCCGACCAGGGCGTCGAGGTTGTGGAAGACAAAGTAGGAGAGCGAGACACCGAGCAGGCCCAGGCCCACCACCATGAACCCGGTCACCGCGCCCCCGCGGAAGGCGATCGACATCGCCTTGTTGAGGCCGCCGCGCGCCGCCTCGGCGGTGCGCAGGTTGGTGCGCACCGAGACGTTCATGCCCACGTACCCGGCGGCGGCCGAGAGGGCGGCGCCGACCACGTAGAGGATGGCGGTCTGCAGGCCCAGCGCCACGCCCAGGATCACCGCGATGATCACGCCGATGATCGCGATCACCAGGTACTGGCGGTTGAGGTAGGCGGAGGCACCCTCCTGGATGGCCGCCGCGATCTCGATCATGCGCTCGTTGCCGCGCGGCTGACGCAGCACCAGCGCGGTCAGAGCGGCCGCGAACACCACGGCCACGGCGCCGCCAACGATGGCGTACAGGACGACGTTATCCATATCTCTCCACTTTCTCCGTCACTCGCTCTTCGTCAGGGCCGGTTGGGACTCAAGGGCTGGGCGAAGCGCCCGCACGGACCGGGGGCGCGACCAGATTCCGGTCGTAATCGTCAATCGGGACGCTGGAGATCACATAGACCCGGCCGTCGCCCGCCTTGGCGGCGTAGTAACCGGAGCCGTCGAAGTTCTCCTTGCCGACCGTAAGGGTATATGAGGCGCCGGAAGCGACGTGACAGGTCACCGTCACCCGAGGGTTGTCCAGCCCGTAGGCGGACGGGGGGTCCGGGTTCTGGAGGGAGTTGAGGGGCACCACCGAGTGCAGGTCCTCCACCAGCGACCGCGCCAGGTCCTGGTCGGCCGGGGCCGCGAAGGGCTTGACCAGCACCCAGAGGTCGCGCTCGGTGGGCCGGGCGACCTCGACCTGCTGGCCGCCCTGGCCGACCACCAGCAGGTCCAGCGCGTTGGTGACGTCGCAGGGAAACAGCGGCGCCGGCTCCGGCGCCGGCTGCGGCCGCGTGGCGTAGGCGTAGACCCCGAGCGCGACCAGGACGGCCAGCAGGAGCAGTCCTCCTTTCCAGCTGACGATGCGCAGGGCGCTACTCCGTGCGGTAGGAGGCTCGCCGGCGCGTCCAGACCAGCACCCCGAGGATCACCACCAGCAGCGGCACCGCGACCAGGGTGATGCCGGCGATCATGAAAACGTCGAGGGTGGTCAGGAAGAGCGGGAGCGCGGTCTGCGGCTTGGCCGGCAGCTTGATCAGGCTGTCGTTGCCCGCCAGCCAGTCGAACGACCCCAGAAGGAGCTGGACGTTGTAGCCGGGGGCGTTGGGGGGCAGGGTCCGGTTCTCGGCGAAGGCCGAGGTGCCGACCAGCACCACCCGCATCTTCTGGTCCCCGGAGACCTTCTCCAGCGTCGCCATCATGGTGAAGGGACCGGGCGGGTCCGCGTTCTGCCGGTTGAGGTTGTCGCGCGGGTTGACGATCTGGTAGGACGCGTTCGTGGTCTGGGCGATCTGGGTGACCAGGACCGCGGTCGCGCCCTGGCCCGAGATCGAGGTCGGCTGGGGGAAGAAGGTGAAGCGGTTGCTGAGGTCTGCGGTGATCGGCGACCCCCCGTACTCGGAGACCAACGGCGTGGTGGGGTCGTTGCTCGAGGTGTGGGCGGGGTCGGTGTCCAGGACCAGCCCGCCGCTGAAGGCGACCTGATATGGCTGGAGCAGCGCGTTGGCCGAGTCCTGGACCGGCTTGTCCAGCCAGGGATCGGTCGCGAAGATCAGGCGGCCGCCGCCATTGAGGTAGGCCTGGATCGCCTTGATCGCGGGGTCGGGAAGCGCGCGCTGGATGCCGACCACGGCCAGCACGTCGCAGTCGGCGGGGACGGCCGTGGTCTGGCTGAGCACGATCTCCCGGGTCTTGAAGTTGTCGGTGGCGAGCTGAGCCGCGGCCACCGAGTAACCGAAGAGCTGCGTTTCCTTCAGGTCCCGCTGTCCCTCCCCAGAGGCCCAGCAGACCTGCGGCGTGCGGCTGGATTCCAGCTTCAGGATGGCGCCCGTGATGTCGGCCTCGGTCTGGGAGCCGAGGGGCAGGACGATGGCCGGCTTGCTCTTGTACTGGACCGTGAGGCTGCCGCCGATGGTGACGCCCAGCTTGGTCGCCGTGGCCTGGTTGCGGTCGGGGTCGAGGAAGGCGACCTTCACGTGCGGGGACGCCTTCTGGTACTCGCTGAGGAGCGCGGCGTCGTCTCGGCGCTCGGCCGTGTTGGTGCCGGGCCGGAAGAAGCCGATGACCTGGACGTCGGCGCTCAGCTGCCCGAGCACGGCCAGGGACTTCGGCGAGAGGCTGAAGAGCTGGCCTCGGGTGAAGTCCCAGGACTGCACGCCCGCCGACATCACCACGTTGGCCATGACCAGGATGCCGATCACGACCGCGCTCACGATCACCGACAGCGACCCGAAGCGGGCCTGGCGGCTGCGGGCCAGGTCGATGACCGCCCGCGGCGAGAGCAGCCCATAGCAGATGACCAGGGCGACGCCCGCGATCAGGGCGTAGGAGACGGCGCTGCTCACCTCCTGCTGGGCCAGATAAAGGCCGAGCGCGGCGAACAGCAGCACCACGCCGGCGACCAGGCAGGCGATCGCTGCCCAGCGCTCCAGATTTCTCATCCGGGGTCCCCGCAAAATCGCAGATCTTGTGGGGTGGTCATCGCCAGCGCCTGGACTCCAGGACCCGCACCGTCAGGAAGAGGGCCCCGGCGGTGACGGTCAGGAAGTAGACCAGGTCGCGGAGCACGATCCGGCCCTGGTTGAAGCTCGCGAAGTGGTCGTAGGCGCCGATGTACTGCGTGATGTCGCCGAAAGGCGAGGGCAGGAAATTGCCCAGGCCGAACACCCAGACCAGGCTCAAGGTGACCACCAGGCCCACGAAGGCGGCCAGGATCTGGTTCTGGGTCAGGCTCGAGCAGAGGAGCCCGAGGGCGAGCAGGGCGCCCGCCTCCAGGAGCACGCCCAGGTACCCGGTCAGCGTCGGCCCCAGGTCCAGGTTCCCGACCGAGAGCGAGATCCCCGCTATCGAGATCACCTGGTGGGTCGGCTCGTAGTACATGATCACGCCCGCGAACAGGAAGAGGAAGGCGGTGATCGCGATGAAGAAGAGCAGAGCGCCCAGCCACTTCCCGAGCACCACCTCCCAGTCCCGCAGGGGCGACGTGAGCAGGATCTCGAGGGTCCCGGAGCGGCTTTCCTCGGCCAGCAGCCGCATCGTGAAGAAGGGCGCCATGAAGGCGAGCAGGTAAGCGAGGCCGCCGTAGACCCGGTCCATCGCCACCGGCGTCCCGGACAGCACCGCCGGCAGGAACGCGAACAGGCTGACGATGGGAACCATGAGGGCCGCGATCACATACCCGACGGGAGAGATGAAGTACGAGGAAAGCTCCCGACGCGCCAGCGTCCCTACCTTGGTAAGCCCGGAGGCCCAGAGGAGCTCATAAAAACCTCCCCGCTCGTCGGGGAGGTCCCTCCCGCCCAAGGCGGGAGGGGGTGGGGACGCCGGCT
>DATCNF010000143.1:0-6640 GCA_036565325.1 Candidatus Dormiibacterota bacterium
GGAGTACCTATGGCGGGACCCCCCGCCCCCGACGCTGGACCCGGAAGCGGTCGAGAAGGTGCGCGCGGCGCGCGCGGCGCTGAGTGAGGTGGAATGGCAGCCGCCGGCCATCGAGCACGCCCTGGAGGCGGTGCGCGAGGAGGGCGGCTGGTCGAAGAACGCGCTCTTCAAGCCGCTGCGGCTGGTGGTGACCGGGCGCGAGATCTCTCCACCGATCGACTGGACCCTGGCGCTACTTGCCCGCGACGAAGCTCTCCGGCGGCTGGATAGAGTCCTCGGATAGATGAGCCGGTTCGCGGTCATCACGATCGACCTCAACCCCAACCTCTTCCAGGTCGGCGCCTTCCTGATCACCTGGCACGGCGTCTTCAGCGTGCTCGGCATCCTGGCGGCCGCCCGACTGGGCGCCTACCTCCTGGAGAGCGACGGCATCAGCGCCCAGCAGGTCTACGACATGGCGGTCTGGATGGTGGTGGGGGGGATCGTGGGCGCCCGCCTGCTCTACGTCTGGGAGAACTACAAGCTGTTCGCGAGCGGCCCGCCGTACAAGGTCTTCCTGCTCAACGAGGGCGGGATCAGCCAGTGGGGCGGCATCTTCGGAGCCCTGATCGGGGGCTGGCTGTGGTGCCGTCGCCACCGTGTGTCCTTCCTGCGCGTCATCGACGCCGCGGGCCCGGCCAACGCCCTGGGCTTCCTGATCGGGCGCATCGGCGACGTGATCAACGGGGAGCACCACGGCACCCCGACCTCGCTGCCCTGGGGCGTGAACTACGTGAACGAGCACACGCTTGGGCAGCCCGGCCACATCGTGCATCCCGAAGTCGCTTACGAGGCGCTCTGGTGCATCCTGCTGCTGGCCGCCGGCCTGCCTGTGTACCGGAGACTCAAGGCGCGCTACCCGGACGGGGTGGTGGGCCTGGCCTGGCTCGGCATCTATGCCGCCGGCCGCTTCCTGCTGAGCTACATGCGCGAGGACTCGCTGTTCCTCGGCTTGCGCCAGGCGCAGTGGGCCGGGCTGCTGATGGTGCTGATCGCGATCGGCGGCATCATCTACCTGCTGCGGCGGCAGCCCGAACCGACCGCCGAGGCGGCCGAGGTCGCCGCTTGACCTTGGGCGTGGCGGTGGTGACGGGCGCCACCGGCGGGATCGGCTCGGCGATCTGCCGGCGCTTGGCGCGGGACGGGCTCACCGTGGCGGTCACCGATCTGGAGTGGGAGCGGTGCCGGAGCCTGGCCTCTGAGATCGGAGGCACCGCCCACGTGCTGGATGTCGCCGACGCGGCCGCCTCGGCGGCGCTGGCGGCCGAGCTGGGCGCGGTCGAGGTGGTGGTGAACAACGCCGGCTTCGATCGCTTCATGCCCTTCCTGGAGACCACGCCGGAGCTGTGGGACCGGCTGCTGCGGGTCAACCTGTACGGGCAGATCGCGGTCGCCCACGCTTTCGCCCGCGGGATGGCGGAACGGGGACGCGGCGCCATCGTCAACATCGCGTCCGACGCCGGCAAGGTGGGGTCTACCGGGGAGACGGTCTACTCTGCGGCCAAGGGCGGGGTGATCGCCTTCACGCGCTCGCTGGCGCGCGAGCTGGCGCGCTACCAGGTGCGTGTCAACTGCGTGTGCCCAGGCCCCACCGCGACACCGTTCCTAGACGTCTTCCAGGGTGAGGGCGGGCAGAAGGTCATCGAGGCGATGACGCGCACGGTCCCCTTCCGGCGCCTGGCGCAGCCCGACGAGATCGCGGCCGCGGTCGCGTTCCTCGCTTCCGACGACGCGGTCTACATCACCGGCCAGTCACTCAGCGTGAGCGGCGGCCTGACCATGCAGTAGGGGACCGGATTCTCAGAAAGCCCCGCTAGCATCGAGAGGATGCGCACCGCCGCAGCGTTCCTGCTGGGCGCGCTCCTGCTCACGGCCTGCAGCTCCGGCGCGCCGAAGGCGAGCGCCAAGCCGAAAGCGAGTGCATCGGCCACCGCCACCGCCTCGGCCGCCCCCACACCCACCCCCACGCTGAAGCCGGCGGGCACCTTCAACTACAGCACCGCCACCGTGGCGCAGGGCCTGGTCGCGCCCTGGTCCCTCGACTTCGCGAAGGACGGCGCGATCTGGCTCACCGAGCGGCCGGGGCGCGTGCGGGTGATCCGCAACGGCCAGCTGCTGGCCGATCCCGCGCTGACGCTGAGCGTGGCCACCGCCAACGGCTGCGAGGACGGGCTCCTGGGCCTGGCGCTCAAGGAGCCTTACGCCTACCTCTACTACACATACAACGGCGGGGCCACCAACCGCATCTCGCGCTTCACGATCGCCGGTGACAAGCTGAGCGGCGAGCAGGTGATCCTGGACAACATCCCGGGCGGGACCTGCTACCACTTCGGCGGCCGCATCAAGTTCGGCCCCGACGGGCTCCTGTACGTGACGACGGGCGAAGGTTTCGTGGCCGCCCGCGCCGCTGACAAGAACAACCTCAGCGGCAAGATCCTGCGGCTGCACGACGACGGCAGCGGCGAGGAGGTGTTCGCGTGGGGCTTCCGCAACCCCCAGGGCCTGGCGTTCGACTCCGCGGGCCGCCTCTACGTGAGTAACAACGGCCCCACCGGGGAGTTCGGGCTGTGCTGCCACGACGAGGTCGATTACGTGCAGCAGGGCGCGTTCTACGGCTGGCCGGCGTGGGCCGCGGGTACTCGCACCGGCTACGGACAGGGATCCCTGCCCGACCGCGTCGGGCCGATGGTCGAGAGCGGGTCGGGAGTCGCCTGGGCGCCCAGCGGCATGACCTTCTTCGCGGCCAGCAAGGGCGAGACGGCGACCCTCTTCCTGGCCACGCTCAAGGCCGAGGTCATCCGGCGCTTCATCATCGACCCGTCGGATCCGAGCAAGGTCTCCGCCCAGGAGATCGTGTTCGGCGGCGCCGGCCGGATGCGCGACGTCGCGCCCGGCCCCGACGGCTGCCTCTATGCCCTGACCAACAACCGCGACACCCGCGGCACTCCCGGTCCGGGTGACGACAAGGTCCTCAAGCTGTGTCCGCCGTGAGCAGCGCCAGTGCGCGGGCGGGCGCCTCCGGCTCGTGCTTGAAGAAGACGTAGACGTCGCCGGGTAGGGCACTCAGGCGGCGACCCCAATCCTGGACCTCGCGCTCGGAGTAATCGCGCCTCAGGCGGTAGTAGGCGAAGCCGGCCGTCTGCTCGGCGGGGGCCATCGGCCACTTGTCCTCGTCCGTGACGACCAGTGCGGCGCCCCGGCGGGATAGAACCTTGAAGACCTCCGGCGCAAACCAGGCCGGGTCGCGGAACTCAACCGCGGCCGCCAGGCCCAGCGCCTCCAGGACCGCGTCCAGCAGCCCCGTGTCGGGGTGGGCGACCGGCGGCCACTGCAACAGGACCGGGCCCAGCCGGTCTCCCATCTCCGCCAGTCGCGGGCCAACCAGGGCCGCCAGGCCGACCTTGTCGAAGGCGGCGCCGGAATAGGTGAGGCCGCGGTTGGCCTTGAGACAGAACCGGAAGCCGGGCGGCGTCTCAGCGACCCACCTGGCGAAGGCGCCCGGCGCCGGCGTGCGATAGAAGGTGCCGTTCAGCTCGACCGTGTTGAGGCGCTCCGAGTAGTAACGGAGCATCTTCGAGCCGGCCAGCTTCTCGGGGTAGAAGACGCCGCGCCAGCCGGGGTAGCTGAAGCCGGAGGTCCCGGCGTGAAGGGCTACGTCCGGTCGGTCTCCTTCCACTCCGGATGCTTGCGGAAGAGGCCGCCCCAGCCGAGGTGGAACCAGTGCTCTTCCCTGTAGTCGGGCAGGCCCGCGACCTCATCCGGCTTGACGGACAGGTGCACCTTGGCGGCGGTGATCTTCTCCACCTTGAGCGCCGGCACCTCGACGTGGCGCCCGTCCTTCAGCTTGACCACGATGCCGTGAAAGATGTCCTCGCTCTCGTCGCCCAGCAGCGACTCGGCGGTCCCGATCTGGTCGCCTTCGGCGTCCAGCACCGGCGACGAGGGATGCATGCCGATCCAGGCGATCTGCTGCTCGTCGTCCATCAGTCCCGATGATCTCACTTCCGGGGTAATGCGCCTTGGTAGGCGCTGGATACGCGCACTTCCCGGAGAATGCGCGCCCGTCGGCGGGGTCAGGCGGGAGCCATTGCCTCCAGCACCCGCGCCCGCAACTGGCCGCAGGCCGCGTCCCCGGAGCGGCCCTTGGTGTCGCGGACGGTCACGTTGAGCCCCGTGGCGGCCACCAGCTCCGCGAAGCGGCGCACGCCGCGGGCGTCGGGCGCCCGGTAGGGCGTATCCGCGACCGGGTTGAAGGGGATCAGGTTGACGTGCGCCAGCCGGCGGTCGAGCAGCGCACCCAGCTCGCGCGCGTCGCGCTCGGTGTCATTGACGCCGGCCAGCAGCACCCACTCATAGGAGACCCGGCGCCCGGTGCGCACGCCGTACGCCTGGGCGGCCGCGATCAGGCTCGCGAGCGGGTACTTGCGATTGATCGGCACCAGCTCGTCGCGCAGCTCGTCACGCGCGGCGTGCAGCGAGATGGCGAGTGTGACCGCCAACCCCTCCTCGGCCAGCCGCTCGAGCCGAGGCACCAGGCCGCTGGTCGAGACTGTGATCCGGCGCGGCGAGATGCCCAGCAGCTCGGGGTCGGCGATGGCGCGCACGGAGGCCACCACCGCGTCGTAGTTGGCCATCGGCTCGCCCATGCCCATGAACACCACGTGCGAGAGCCGGCGCCCTTCCGCCAGCAAGATCCGATTGGCGTCCAGCGCCTGGTCCACGATCTCGTGGGCGGCCAGGTTGCGCCCGAAGCGGCCCTGGCCGGTGGCGCAGAACGGGCAGCCGATCGGGCACCCGACCTGGGAGGAGATGCACAAGGTCGAGCGCCGCGGGTACCTCATGATCACGGCCTCCACCGTGTAGCCGCCGTCCAGCCGGTAGAGGTACTTGGTGGTCCGGTCGGGCGCGATCTCGGAGCGCGCGACCTCCTCCAGCGAGCTCAGCCGGAAGGCCGCGCCGAGCTCGGCCCGCAGCGCGCCCGGGAGGTCGGGCATGGCCTCGAAGGACTCGGCGCCGCGCGCCAGCCGGGCCCGGACCTGGCGCTCGCGGTAGGCGGGCTGCCCGCGCTCGGCCAGCCAGGCGCGCAGGTCTTCGGACGAGAGTGAGCTGAGCGCGGGGAGCACCTGGCTACGATACCCACGCGGTGAAGGGGCTACTCCGGCTGCTGGCCTGCCTGGCGCCGCTCGTCCTGGTCGCGGCGGGCCCCGTCCAGAACACGCCCGACCGCACGCCCGGCGAGAACGACCTCCAGCGGCCGCTGGTGGTGGCCGTCTACGACTGGATCACCATCCTCCCCGCCCCCTCGACCCCGGCCGGCTTCACGCCCGCCCAAGGGCCGCGCGAGCAGTGGCCTCTGCACGGTCCGATCACCCAGCCTTTCGGCTGCACCAACTTCGGGCTCGAGCGCCCCGCGCAGGACTGCCCCGGCGGGTTCCATACGGGGATCGACATCGGGCTGCCCGAGGGCACGCCCATCCGCGCCGCCGGTCCTGGATTTGCGTACCCGTTCCAGGACGCCGAGCGCTACGGCAACCACGTGCTGATCCAGGAGCAGGGCGGCATCTCCACGCTGTACGGCCACATGGTCCGCATCAACGTCGTCTGGGGGCAGGCGGTCGAGACCGGCGACGTGATCGGTTTCGTGGGCTCGACCGGCAACTCGACTGGGCCCCACCTCCACTTCGAGGTCCGCTTCGCGGGCGTGCCCTATGACCCCATGACCTACCTCGACGGCAGCCCCGCCGACCCCTTCGCGCTGCCGGCGGGCTGGCCGGGCTCCCCGCGCGACGACTGGCGAGGTCGCCGTTAGGTTCGGCGACTACGCCGCTTTGTCGTCGGATTGCAGGTGCCTACCGATTTGATTCAGGAGCCGTGAACTCCCACCGCCGGCGCAGCTATCTGCTCACCATCTGGACGCCGGGCGTGGTGCTGGCGCTGGTGGCGCTGCTGCTGGTCCTGCTGGCCGGCCTGGTCGACACCGCACGGAGCGTGAAGTACGGCTCGCTGCTGACCCTGCTCACGCCGGATCCCGCCGCCGCCGGCGCGGCCCTGGTGCTGGTCGGCACCGCCGAGGGCGTGGCCATCGCGATCGTGATCGTGGTCGTGGTGCTGGGCATCCAGCTCACCGCCGACCGCTACTCCCCGCGGATCATCGACATCTTCGTGCGGGATCCCATGAACGCCTTCGTGCTGGGCCTGTTCCTGCTCTCCATCGTCTTCACCATCTTCGTGAGCGCCGAGGTCAAGGCCGACTACGTGCCCCTGCTGAGCGTGGCGCTGGCGCTCGGCCTGGCGGTGGTGGATTTCGCCATCCTCCTGCCCTACCTGCGCTACCTGTTCTCGGTGATGCGGGGGGAGACGATCATCAGCGCGCTGCGGCGGCGGGGCAGCGGCATCGTCCGGCGCGCGGTCAGCGACCATAACGACCTCGCCGTGCGCCATGCCATGCGCGACTGCCTCTCGCAGATCTCGGACATCGCGCTGGGCTCCATTCAGCGCGGCGACACCGAGGTCTGCCTGGGGGCCATCGAGGCCCTCCGCGCACTGGTGGTCGACGACTACGTGCCGGTCAAGCAGCGGCTGCAGCCCTGGTGGTTCGGGG
>DATCNF010000144.1:0-5237 GCA_036565325.1 Candidatus Dormiibacterota bacterium
TCACCACCTCGAGCTTGAGGCCGGCGGGCGGCGTGGTCACGAGCGGCGCCACCTCCGCGGCCAGCACCGCGCGCGGGTCAGAGGGATCGACCGCCGGCGGGGCGACGTTGGCGCGGCCCAGCTCCACCACCGCCGACTGACCTTTGACCTGGAGCAGGTCGGCCCGGGCGTCGGAGACCTTGCCGGCGTCGGGGCCGTAGTGGGCGACGACCACGTACGGCATCTGCTTGGTCGGATCGGTGGCGCGGCTGTAGTCGGTGGCGACCCAGGTCTTGGGCGCGGCATAGGAGAAGAGCAGGCTGTCGCTGCGCAGCTGGGTGGTGGTGGCCGGGTTGGGCGTCGGCTCTGAAGCGCCCACGATGGTGGCCACGGTGCGGGTGACCGGCCGCGCCCAGGGCGAGACCCCAAAGGCGATCCCGGCTGCCAGCGGGATCAGCGCCGCCACCAGCCACAGCCGCCAGAGCGGCGCCCGGCGCCTGCCCTGCACCAGCTCATAGCCGCAGAAGCCGCAGTAGCGGTCGAACGGCCCGGCGATGCCCTGGCAGGAGCCGCACTGCCGCAGCGGCAGGGCGCACTGGATGCAGTGGTCGGTCATGATCGCGGGCGCGTCGCAGCGCGGGCAGAGGGAGGGCGCCGTCAGCGCCATCGGGGGAAGCTTCATATCTCGGTCACCACGGGGATGACCATCGGCCGCCGCCGGGTCTTCTTGTGCAGGAAGCGGGAGGCGGCGTCGCGCACGGCGTCGCGCAGGATTTCGACGTCCGGGCGCCCGCCCTGGAACTTGCGCACCGTGTCCAGCACCTGCTGGCGGGCGTCGCGCATCAGCTCCTCCGACGTCTCCTTCTCGATGAACCCGCGCGAGATCAGCTCCGGGCCCGACAGCACCGACCCATTCTCCCTGTCGATGGCCACCGTGACCACCAGGATCCCGTCGTTGGCGAGGTGCCGCCGGTCGCGCAGCACCGCCCTCTCCACGTCTCCGATCCCGACCCCGTCCACGAACACGAAGCCGGCGCTGATCTCCTCGCCGGCGGTCATGGAGTCCTTGGTCAGTTCGACCGTGCGCCCGTCCTCGACCACCAGCACGCGGGCGCCGGCGATTCCCTCTTCCCGGGCCAGGTCGCCGTGCATCACCAGCTGCCGGTACTCGCCGTGGACGGGGATGAAGTAGCGCGGCCGGACCGCGCCCAACAGCTCGCGCAGCTCCTCCCGGTGGGCATGGCCGGAGACGTGGACGTGGTCGGTCTCGGCCGAGAAGACGCGGGCGCCGTGCCGGTAGAGGTTATTGATGGTCCGATTGACGAGACGCTCGTTGCCGGGGATCGGCCGGGCGGAGAGGAGGACCCAGTCCCCGGCCTTGACGTTGACCAGGTTGTGGCGCTGGGCGGCGAAGCGGGACAGCGCGGAGAGCGGCTCGCCCTGACTGCCGGCGCAGACCAGGACCGCCCGCGGGTCGTCGGCCACGTCCTCGATCCGCGCCACCAGCCCGGCCGGGACCTCCAGGAAGCCCAGCTCGCGGGCGGTCTGGAACGCGTTCTGGATGCTGCGGCCGACCACCGCCAGCCGGCGGCCGTGCTGCGCGGCCAGGCTTACCACCTGCTGGATGCGATGGATGTTGGAGGCGAAGCTGCAGACCACGATCCGTCCGGGTGCATTCCGGAAGATCTCCTCGAAGACCGGGACCAGGTCGCGCTCCTTCCCGCTGACCCCCGGCCGCTCGGCGTTGGTGGAGTCGCCGAGCAGGAGCAGGACGCCCTCGTCGCCCAGCTTGCGGAAGCGCTTCATGTCGGTCGGCGGACCGTAGAGCGGGTCAGGGTCGAGCTTGAAGTCGCTGGTGTACACGACGCGCCCGACCGGGGTCTGGATGGCCAGCGCCACGCAGTCGGGGATGCTGTGGCAGACCGCGATCGCCTCCACCCGGAAGGGCCCCAGCTGCACTCGGTCGCCGGCGCTCACCTCGCGCAGGTCGGACTCCCGGAGGATCCGATGCTCGCGCAGCCGGTGGCGGGCGAGGCCCAGCGTCATCCGCGTCCCGTAGACCGGCACGTTGAGGCGCTTCAAAACGAAGGCCAGCGCGCCGATGTGGTCTTCGTGGCCATGGGTAAGGAAGATGCCGAGCACCCGCCGGCCCTCCTCCAGCAGCCAGGAGACGTCGGGGATCACGAGATCGACGCCGAGCATCTCCTCGGTCGGGAACATGAGGCCGGCGTCCACCACCAGGACCTGGCCCTCCCACTCCAGCGCCCACATGTTGAGACCGACCTCTCCCAGCCCGCCCAGGGGCACGTACCGGAGCTTGGAGGGGTCCACTAGCTGAGGAGCGAAAGCTGCTCCGAGTTCGATTCTGGCGCGGGTTCCGCGAACGGCTCCGGCTCCGGGGCCGGCGGCTTCAGCACCTCGTCCAGGTAGCCGCGGACCTTGTCGAAGTCCTGCTCCAGGTCGCGCACCAGCGAACCGTTGTGAAGGGCCGCGGCCGGGTGGTACACGGGCATGAAGGCGACTCCCGAACGCATGAAGATCTGGCCGTGCACGCGGCTGATCGACCCGATGCCCGGCAGCATCCGCTCCAGGGCGTGGCGGCCCAGGATCAGCACGGCCTTGGGCTGGATCAGCTTGTACTGGGCGCGCAGGTAGGGCAGGCAGGCCTCCGCCTCGTTGGGCATGGGGTCGCGGTTCTGGGGCGGCCGGCACTTGAGCACGTTGGTGATGTAGACGGTGTCGCGGCCGAGGCCGATCCGCTCCAGGAGCTTGTCGAGCAGCTTGCCCGCGGCTCCCACGAACGGCTTGCCCTGGACGTCCTCGTTGAAGCCCGGCGCCTCCCCCACCACCATCACGTCGGCCGGGCAGGGACCGGTACCCGGCACGGCCTGGGTGCGCGTGGCGTGGAGGCCGCACCGGGTGCACGCGAGCACCTGCGTGTGCAGGAGCTCCAGCTCAGGATTAGGCGACGCGCACTCCTGGCTTGAAGGTGATCACGTCACCGGCGTCCTTCACGACCTTCATGACCTTCGCCAGCTCCTCGGCCGGCAGCGGCGTCAGCGGCAGCCGGAACGGCCCCGCATTGAACCCCAGCTCGTTGATCACCCCCTTGAGCGGCACGGGATTGGCGGCCGTCGTCATCAGGGCGTTGATGACCGGTGCCAGGCGCAGGTGAATGGCGCGCGCGGTCTCGGTGTCGCCGGCCAGGTAGGCCTCGATCATCCGCTTCATGGACCCGCCGGCGAGGTGGCTGACCACGCAGATCACCCCGTAGCCGCCGACCGCCAGCAGCGGCAGCGTGAAGCCGTCGTCGCCGGCCCAGACTCGGAAGCGCTCCGGCTTGCCGGAGCAGATCAGGCTCATCTGGTCCATCGAGCCGCTTCCCTCTTTGACGCCGAGGATGCCCGGCAGCTCGGCGCAGCGCAAGGTGGTCTGCGCGGTCATGTTGACGGCCGTGCGGCCCTGGATGTTGTACATGATGGTGGGGCCGGCCTCGGAGATCGCCTTGAAGTGCTGGAACATGCCCTCCTGGGGCGGTTTGCTGTAGTAGGGGACCACCGCCAACAGGGCGTCAGCGCCGGCCTGCATCGCCTTCTCCGCCAGCTCCACGGAGTGGTGGGTGCTGTTGGTTCCCACCCCCGGGACGACGCTCTTACCGGGGATGGCGGCGCGAACGGCGCGCACCAGGTCGATCTTCTCCTCGTCGCTCAGCGTGGGCGCCTCGCCCGTGGTGCCGAAGACGACCACCCCGTCGGAGCCGTCATCGCAGAGCAGCGCCGCCAGCTCGGCGGCCTTTCCGTAATCGACCGCGCCGTCCGCTGTGAAGGGCGTGAGCATTGCCGTGAGCAGGCGTCCGATCTCGTTCGCCATCGCTAGATCACCCCCATCTCGATGGCCTTCTCGGCCACCTGCCAAGCATTCAGGGCTGCGCCCTTGCGCAGGTTGTCCGCGACCACCCAGAGCACTATGCCGCGGCTGGAGGAGAGGTCGTTGCGGATGCGGCCCACGTAGACCTCGTCGCGGCCGGCGACCTCGTTGGGCGTCGGGAAGAGCCGGGCGTGGGGGTCGTCCTGCACGATCACGCCCGGGGAGCTGCCCAGCAGCTCCCTGACCTCGGCGGCCGAGATCGTCTCCTTGGTCTCCACGAAGACCGACTCCCCGTGCCCGATCGGCACCGGCACCCGCACGCAGCTGGCGGTGATCCGGAGGTCGGGCTGGTGGAGGATCTTGCGCGACTCGGCGACGATCTTGACCTCCTCCTCGTTATAGCCCTCCGCCTCCGGCTTCCAGCCCCCGGGCACCACGTTGTGGGCGAGCTGATGGCTGTAGACGTTGACCTCGGGCTTGCGGCCCTCGGCCAGGGCTCGGGTCTGCTCCTCCAGCTCGTCCACCAGCGCCTTGCCGGCGCCGCTGGCGGATTGGTAGGTGGCGACCAGGACGCGCTCCAGCCCGACCCGGTCCTGGAGCGGCTTCAAGACCACGGTCAGGGGTATCGCGCAGCAATTGGGGTTGGCGACGATACCCTCGTTGTCCCGGATGTCGTCCGGGTTGACCTCCGGGACCACCAGCGGCACGTTCTCCTTCATGCGCCAGGCGCTGGAGTTGTCGATCACCAGGGCGCCGCTCTCGGCGGCGATCGGCGCGTACATCAGTGCGACGTCGCTGCTGGCCATGAAGAGCGCCAGGTCGACGCCCTCGAACGCTTTCTCGCCGAGCACCTCGACGGGGATCCGGGATCCGTTGTAGGGCACGTCCATGCCCGCCGAGCGCTCGGAGGCCAGGGCCTTCATGCGCTTGGAGCCGACCCCCCGCTGCGCCAGTATCCGCAGCATCTCCTGGCCGACCATCCCGGTCGCGCCGACGACGGCAATGCTCAATTCGCGGGTGGGGGAAGGCATACGGCGATTTTAGAGTCCGAGCAACGGCTCCAGACCGCGATAGAAGCGGGGCTCGGCCGCCACCCGCCGGATTGCCAGCAGGACCCCGGGCACATAACAGTCGCGCGAGGTGGTCCGGTGGGCGATCGAGAGGACCTGGCCGGGTAGGCCGAGCAGCACCTCCTGCTCCGCGAGCACGCCAGGCAGCCGCAAGGAGTGGATGGCGACCCCTTCGCTCTCGGCGCCGCGGGCGCCTTCGAGCAGGACCCTCGGCGTCCGCGCATGCGAGAAGGGCCGGTCGCCTCGCGCCGCGCTCATGCGGCGGGCGGTGGCGATGGCCGTGCCCGAGGGCGCGTCGGCCTTCCCCGCGTGGTGCATCTC
>DATCNF010000145.1:0-5423 GCA_036565325.1 Candidatus Dormiibacterota bacterium
ACGGCGTCCTGCACCGCCAGCACGCCCTGGGGTCCGATCACCGGCTTGGAGTCCTTGATCGGGGTGGCGAAGGCGGGCCCGGCGCCCAGGTAGTCCGCACCGGCGGAGGCGGCGGCCCGGGCCGCGTCGGGGGTCGCCGCCGAGGCCCCGACCAGGAACTTGGGGCCGGCCAGGCGGCGCGCCTCCGCCACCGAGAGGTCGTCCTCGCCCAGGTGCACGCCATCCGCCTCGGCCAGCAGCGCGATGTCCAGGTGGTCGTTGACGATCAGCAGCGCCCCCGCTTGGGCGGTCAGGGCGCGCAGGCGCTCGGCCAGGCCCAGCAGCGCGCCACGGCCCAGGGTCTTGTGACGCAGCTGGAGAAGGTCGGCGCCGCCCCGCAGACAGGCTTCGGCGACCACGGTCACCCGGTCCGGCTCGGCGTCGGCGGTGATCGCGTAGAGATGGGCCGCCGCCAGCCGCGCGCGGCGCTCGTCAACCGGGGAGGCCGTCACGGGCACCCAACGTATACTCGCCGTCACTTGCATTTCAATCTCGTCGACCTCGCGCTGGTCGTCTTGGCGGCGGCGGCGGCGGTGGACGGGGCCAGGCGGGGATTCACCACCTACGCCACCGAGCTGACCGCCTTCGCCCTGGGCCTGGGGGTCGCCTTCACGCTCTTCGAGCCGGTCAGCGCCGGCCTGCACAGGTTCCTGGGCGTGCCTTTGGGGCTGGCCGGGTTCGGGGTGTTCCTGATCCTGCTGGTGCTCACCCACGGCGCCATCCAGGCGTCCTTGCAGGGTCGCTTCGGCTGGGTCTCGCGCAAGCTCCACCTGGAGCCGCCGGCCAAGGAGGGTGTGCGCGGGCGGGTGGGCGCCGTGCCGGCGGTGGGGGCCGCGGTGCTGGTCTCCTCGGTGGTGCTGAGCGCGCTGGTGGTGCTCCCCGGGGTCGGCTACCGGTCCCTGGTGTTGAGCTCGACGCTGGGCTCGACCCTGACCCACGAGTCGTCGTTCCTGCAGGCGCCCATGGCGCGGCTGCTGGTGCCGGCCAACCGCGAAGCCCAGCCCTTGGTGACCGTGCCCCAGGTGCCGCCGGACGCCGGCGATGCCGCCTTCTACCGGCTGCAGTTCCCCGACCAGCTCGACACCCAGCTCGACGTCCCGGCGGAGACGCGAATGCTGCAGCTCGTCAACAAGACGCGCGCGGACGCCGGGCTGAAGCCGTTGACCGTCGACGCGCTGCTGCAGGAGGCCGCGCGGGAGCACAGCCTGGACATGTACAAGCGCCATTACTTCTCACACCTGACGCCCGACGGGAAGAGCCCCTTCGACCGCATGCGCGCACACGGGGCCCACTTCGTGACGGCGGGCGAGAACATCGCCTTCGCGCCCGATGTCGACCAGGCCTACCAGTCGCTGCTGGCCAGCCCCGACCACCGCGCCAACCTGCTCAATCCCGACTTCAAGTGTGTCGGGATCGGGGTCTACCGCGCGGCAGGCTACGAGGAGATGTTCACCCAGGACTTCAGCGACTGCGCGTAGGGACGGGCTTGCCCGGCCCAGCCGAAGGGCGCATTTCCCGGACAGTGCGCGTCCTCCCGGCCCAAAAAGAGGCGCATTCCCCGGACAATGCGGGTCCTCGCCCTGGGCCTGAGAATGCGCCCTCAGGCGCCTAGCTCTTCGTCCTGCTCGGTGCTGCGCTCGGGGTCGCGGAGGCGGAAGAGCACCTCCTGGGCGTGGAACATGACGTCCATCAGCGGCATGACGCGGTAGCGCAGGCGCAGGGCTTCCGCGTCCTCCTCATTGTCGGCCGCAGGTAGGCCCTCCAGGATGCGCTCGGCGTGGCGGCGGAGCACCGCGGGCACGCGGTCGACGCCCTGCAGGTTGAGGTCCTCCAGCTGGAAGAGGACGGCGTCGATGGCGCGCACGGTGTCCGCGTGCTGGCGAGAGTGGAAGCGGCGCTCGGCCTCCGCCCGCTCGAAGGCCGCGATGTCGCGATTGGCCTGGTCGATCACCTTGCTAGCAGATACGAACCGGAGTTACCAACCGGTTATGCCCCCCTAAGAGGGTTAGAAGAGGATCTTCTGTAGCTTCTCGCGCAGGGCGGCCGGGGCCTTGTCCTGCTCGCAGCAGACCTTGACCAGGCGCTTGAACCCGGCCTGGAAGCTGTAGCGCTCCTCGCAGGGCGGGCAGAACTCGAGGTGGAGCTTCACCTCCCTGACCTCGGCGTCCGTGAGCTCGCGGTCGACGAACTCCTCCAGGCGCTGCATGCACTCGTCGCAGGACATGCTGTTCACGCGCTTCGCTCCGCGGGCACGATACCCGACTCCAGCGCGTAGTCATACAGCTGCTTTTGCAGCTGCTGGCGGGCGCGGTGGAGGCGCGACATCACGGTCCCGATCGGGATCCCGAGGACCTGGGCGGCGTCCTTGTAGGAGAAGCCCTCGACGTCGACCAGCAGCACCACCTCTCGGTGCAGCGCCGGCAGCTTCTCGACCGCCTTCACCACCTCGCCGGCCGCGATCCGGTTCAGGACCTCGGTCTCCGGGATCTCGGAGGTGTCCTTGAGCGTGTCGTAGAGGGCGAAGTCGCCCAGGTCGTCGAGGCTCACGTCCTCCTGGCGACCACCCTTGAAGCGGTCCCAGAAGAGGTTGCGCATGATCGCGAACAGCCAGGCCTTCATGTTCGTGCCCGGCTGGTAGCTGTGCTGGTAGCGGAGGGCGCGCACGTAGGTGTCCTGGACCAGGTCCTGGGCTCGGTCGGGATCGCGGGTGAGCCGCAGCGCGCCGCGGTAAAGGGTGTCGAGATGGGTGAGGGCCTCCTGGCTGAAGGCCGCGGTGTCCGACTCTCGTTCGGCCATCGCGACCAGTGTAGTCACGTCGCTGAGTTCAACCCTGGCGTTGGAGCGCTCATTCCGAATACCGGCGCTGCACCCGGCGGCCCACGCTGGTGAGCGCCTCGTAGGAGTTCGTGGCCGACCAGGCGGCCACCTCTTCGGCCGTGATCCGCTCCTCGCCATCGGTGCCGATGAAGGTGGCGGTGTCCCCCACCCCCCCTTCGGGAATGCCGCTGACGTCGAGCGTGACGGCGTCCATGCTCACGCGGCCGATCAGCGGCGCCCGGCGCCCGCGCACCAGCACCTCACCCCGGTTGCCGCGCGCACGCATCACCCCGTCGGCGTAGCCCATGAGCACCGTCGCCACCCGTGTCTCGCGCTCCGCGCGCCAGGTCGCGCCGTAGCCGACGGTGCTCCCCGGGGAAAGCGTCTTCACGTGCGCCACCAGCCCGCGCATGGCCAGGGCCGGGCGCAGCCCCTCGCCCTCGCAGCCGTACAGCCCGATGCCGAGCCGCACAGCGTCCAGCGCCATCTCCGGGTAGCGCAGGGCCGCACCCGAGTTGCCGGCGTGGCGAAGGCCGGGGTCGACGCCGAGCTGGTCGAGGACGGCGCTGAAACGGCGGAACTGCTCGCGCGTCAGGGCGGGGTCGGATTCCGAGCTCGCGAAGTGTGTGCAGGTGCCGGCCAGCCGGAGCGCCGGGCTCTCCGCGATCAGGCGGGCCAGCCCGGGCGCCTCCTCGGGCGCGCAGCCCAGGCGTCCCAGCCCGGTGTCCACCTTGAGGTGCACCGGGAGCGGCGATTGGGGATCGGCGCCGGCCGCCAGCGCGTGCACGACCTCCTCCGAGTAGCAGGTGATCGCGCAGGCGAGGCGCGCCGCCTGGTCAGCCTCGTCAGGCAGCAGCCCGCCCAGCACCAGCAGGCGGTCGCCGGACGTCTCCAGCAGGCCGCGCACCTGCTGCGCCTCCTCCAGCGTGGACACGGCCAGGCCCCACGCCCCCGCCGCCAGGGCCGCCTCGGCCACCGGCACCGTGCCGTGCCCGTAGGCGTTGGCCTTGACCACCGCGATCACCTTCACCCCCTTCGGCTGCAGGGAGGCGATGTGCTGGAGGTTGTGGCGGATCGCGGAGAGGTCCACGTCGGCCCAGCGTTGGATCAATCGGGGCCCCCGCGAAATCGCAGATTTCGTGGGGTGTTCAGAGGCCGCCCCGCCGCAGCTGGTCCATCACGGGCGGGATCTCCAGCAGCAGGTCGGAGGCCAGAAGTCCGGAGTCGCCCAGCCGCTCCGACACCGCGCGCCCGGCCTCGGCGTGCACGTAGACGCCGGTGACGGCGGCCGTGAAGGGGTCGCAGCCCTGGGCCAGCAGGCCCCCGATCACGCCCGCCAGCACGTCCCCGGTGCCGCCGCTGGCCAGCGCCGGCACCTCGTGGGGATCCACGCTGATCCGGCCTCCGGGGGCCGCCACCACGGTCCTGGGGCCCTTCAGGACGACGACCGCGCCCCAATCCTCGGCGGCGGCGGCGGCGATGGCCTCGCGGTCCTGGTTGACGGCCGCCGCGGTTTTGCCGGTGAGCCGTGCCATCTCGCCCGGGTGCGGGGTCAGGACCCGGCCCTTGCCCTTGCCCAGCTTCTTGAGCGCCCGGCGGTTCTCGGCGAGAGCGTTGAGCGCGTCGGCGTCGAGCACCATGGGCAGTGAGGCGTGGGCGACCACGTCGTACACGAGCCTCCAGGTGGAGCGGTCGCGACCCAGGCCGGGGCCGATCACGGCCGCCGCCGCGGCCTCGAGGTGGCGCATCACAGTGTCGTGCGCGGAATGCCCGATGTGCCCGGGCGCCACCTCGGGCACCGGCGTCGCCATCACCTCTGTGCACTTCGCCGCCAGGATCGGGTAGATGCCATCCGCCACCAGCAGCCGCACCATGCCCGCCCCGGCGCGCGCGGCGGCGGTGGCGGAGAGGTAGGCCGCCCCGGTCAGGCCCAGCGACCCGGCGACCACCACCGCGGTGCCGAAGGTGCCCTTGTGGCCGTCGCGTGGACGCTCCGGCAGGGCCACCGCCTCCGGCGCCTCGGCGAAGCTGGGCCGGGCGGGCATCTCGAGCGTGGCGGTGGCGATGGCGACCTGGGCCTGGTGGGTGATGCTGACCTGGACCGTGGCGCCGCGGGCGTCGCCCAGCAGCCGGACCCGGGGCGCTCCGGTGGCGGCGGGCAGGATCTCGATGCGCTTGCGCGGGAAGCAGATGCCGGTCCCGTCGAAGCACTTGATCACCGCCTCCTTGGCCGCCCAGCGGCCGGCCAGGCGCTCGGCCGAGCCGGCGCAGTAGGCGATCTCGGCGGGCGTGAAGGACTTGCGCAGGAAGCGGTCGCCGGAGCGCCGGATCGCGACCGCCATCCGCTCGATGCCGAGCACGTCGACGCCTATTCGCTGCACTGCCTTCAGCCTACGGTTCCCCCACCCCTAACCCTCCCCGTTGGGGAGGGGGACTCTCTACTCGACGGTTACGGATTTGGCGAGGTTGCGCGGCTGGTCTACGTCCCGGCCCAGCTTCGCCGAGGCGCCGGAGGCGGTGGCCCTGCCGGAGCGTCCACGCGACGGCCACAAGGGCACCTTCGGCAC
>DATCNF010000146.1:0-2147 GCA_036565325.1 Candidatus Dormiibacterota bacterium
CTCATCCACGCCGCCGACGAGCGCGTCCCGGTGGGCGAGGTGGGTTGGGGGGCGGAGCGGATCGGCGAAGCGATCGCCCGGTATCGCGGATGACCCTGCTCAGCGCCGCCGCCGCCCGCGCCCTCGGGCTGCCGGCGGCCGGCAACCGCGCACTGCGGGAGCTCGGCGTCCGCCTCCCGGCGGCGGGCGGCGTGGAACTGGTGACCGACCTCTACCTGGCCGCCCCGCTGGAGCCGCGCCCCACGGTCCTCATCCGCTCCCCGTATGGTCGCAGCCGCCTGGTCTGGGGTGGCCTGGCCGGCCTCTTCGCGGAGCGCGGCTATAACGCCGTCATCCAGAGCTGCCGCGGCACCTTCGGATCGGGGGGTCAACTGGACTTCCACGCGGAGGCCGGCGACGGCCGGGCGGCGGCCGACTGGATCGTCGGCCAGCGCTGGTCGAACGGCGAGATCGGCACCTTCGGGCTGTCCTATCTCAGCTTCGTGCAGTGGGCCCTGGCCTCCACCCACCCGCCCCAGCTGAAGGCGATGGCGATCCAGATCATGTCCGCCGACCGCAGCCGCACCTACTACCCGGGCGGGTCCTTCGCGCTCGACAACGCCCTCACCTGGTCCTACCTGATGGCGCACCAGGAGGAAGCCGGCCTGGGCGGCCTGCTGGCGACGCTGCGCCAGCGCCGAGCCCTGGAGCCGGCCTTCCGCCATCTGCCGCTGCTCACGGCCGACGAGGTGGCCACCGGGCGGCCCGTGCCCTTCTACCGCGACTGGGTGACCCATGAGCCGGGCGACGACTTCTGGCGGGAGCTGGACTTCGCGCCGATCCTGGACGAGCACCGGGTGCCGACCAGCTTCGTGGGCGGCTGGTACGACTACTTCCTGCCCTACATGCTGGAGGAGCACGGCCGGCTGGCCGCGAGTGGCCGCGACGTCCAGCTGGTGGTGGGGCCCTGGAAGCACTCCAGCGCAGCGGGTGGGATCGCGGGCTTCCGGGAGGCGCTGGCGTGGTTCGACGTCCACCTCAAGGGCGAGGCCGGGCGCCGGAACCCCGCCCCGGTGCGGGTGGCCGTGATGGGCGCCCGGCGCCCGGATTGGCGAGAGCTGGGGTCGTGGCCGCCGCCGGCGGCGGAGGCTGCCTGGCACCTGCACCCGGGCGGCCGACTGGCGCCTGGCGTTCCGCCCGCGTCGGAGCCCGACCGCTTCCGCTACGACCCCGCCGACCCCACCCCGGCGGTCGGCGGCACCAGCCTGTCCAGCAACTCCGGGCCGCGCGACAACCGCGCACTCGAGAGGCGCGCCGACGTCCTCACCTACACGTCAGACACCCTGCCCGCCGCCCTCGAGGTGGCCGGCCCGGTCCAGGCCGAGCTCCACCTGGAGTCGAGCACCCGACACTTCGACGTCTTCGCCCGCCTCTGCGATGTCGATCCCGGCGGCCGCTCCACCAACGTCTGCGACCGGATCCTCAGCTGCGGGCCGAGCACGGCGAGGCCGATCTGCGTCGAGCTGTGGCCGACGGCCTACCGCTTCGCGGCCGGACACCGGGTCCGGCTCCAGGTCTCGGGCGGCTCGCACCCGCGCTTCGCCCGAAATCTGGGGACCGGCGAGCCGCGGGCGACCGCTACCGGGCTCGCTGTCTCCGAGCGCACGATGTTCCACGACCCCGAGCGCCCATCCCGACTGCTGCTCCCGGCGCTCCCAGCCAACTAGCCTTTAGCGATGGCGGCAACCCCACCCAGGAGACTCACCGAGTACAGCCACGGCGCTGGTTGAGCCTGCAAGCTCAGCCCGGTGGAGCTAGGGCAGGTTCTCGGGTCGCTGCCGCTCTTCCAGGACCCTAACGTCCTGGTCGGCGCGGGCAGTCGCGACGATGCGGCCGTCTACCGCATCGCGGACGACCGCGCCCTGGTCGCCACCGTGGACTTCTTCACGCCCATCGTCGATGACCCCCGGGCCTTCGGCGCCATCGCCGCCGCCAACTCGGTCAGCGACGTGTACGCCATGGGCGGCAAGCCCCTGTTCGCCCTCAGCATCCTGGCCTGGCCGCGCGAGAGCATGGCCGGCGGGATGCTGGAGCAGATCGTGGCCGGCGGGGCCGCCAAGCTGGTGGAGGCGGGCGCGCCCGTCATCGGCGGGCACTCCATCGACGAC
>DATCNF010000147.1:0-7114 GCA_036565325.1 Candidatus Dormiibacterota bacterium
TCGGATATGTGAAGGGCACCGTGCGCCGGGTCTCCGCCGACCAGGTGCTGGTGGAGACGGGCGGCGGCGTCGGCTACCTGGTCAGCGTCCCGGCGGGCGTGCGCCAGGAGGTGGGGCCGGCCGGCTCGGCGATCGAGCTGCACATCCACACCCACGTCCGCGAGGACCAGCTGGCGCTCTTCGGCTTCGCCTCGTCCGAGGAGCTGGAGATGTTCCAGATGCTGATCCAGGTGGACGGGGTGGGCCCCAAGGTCGGCCTCTCGATCCTGGGCTCGGCCTCCCTGGATGTGCTGAAGCGCGCCATCCTGGCCGAGGACGTCGCACCCATCCGGCGGGCGACCGGGGTCGGCCCCCGCACCGCCCAGAAGGTGATCATCGACCTCAAGCCCAAGCTGGAGGCGGAGTCGGCGTTGCTGACACTGCCGCGAGCGGCCGCCGCCGCCGGCGATGGAGCGGTTCCCAAGCAGGTGGAGCAGGCGCTGCGCGGCCTCGGCTACACCGCCCAGCAGGCCACGGTCGGCATCGACGCCGTCGACTGGCCGGCGCAGCCCACCGCGCAGGAAGCCCTGGCGGCCGCGTTGAAGGCGCTCGGGCGATGAGCCAGCTCGATCCCCGGGAGCTGCCTGAAGACGAGCAGCTCGACCTCACCCTCCGCCCCAAAACACTCAACGACTACATCGGCCAGGACCAGGTCAAGGAGAACCTCTCGATCCTGCTGGAGGCCGCCCGGCGGCGCGGAGAGGCGGTCGACCACATCCTCTTCAGCGGCCCCCCGGGCCTCGGCAAGACCACCCTCGCCAACATCGTGGCCAACGAGCTGGGCGTCTCCATCCGCACCACCAGCGGGCCGGCCATCGACCACGCCGGCGCGCTGGCGTCGATGCTGCTCAACCTGGCCGAGCGCGACGTCTTCTTCATCGACGAGATCCACCGCCTGAACAAGATCGTCGAAGAGTCTCTGTACCCGGCCCTGGAGGACTTCCGATTCGACCACGTGGTGGGGAAGGGGGCGGGCGCCACCAGCCTCAACCTCCAGCTGCCGCGCTTCACGTGTGTCGGCGCGACGACCCGCCAGGGCCTGCTCTCGGCCCCCATGCGCGACCGCTTCGGGGCCACCTACCGGCTCGACTTCTACACCGTGACCGACCTCGAGCGGATCGTGCGCCGCTCGGCCCGGATCCTCGAGCTCGAGCTGGCCGACGAGGCCGCCGCCGAGCTGGCCTCCCGCTCCCGAGGTACGCCGCGGGTCTGCAATCGGCTGCTGCGCCGGGTCCGCGACTACGCGCAGGTCCGCGCCGACGGCCGCGCCACCCTGGAGGTCACCCGCGCCGCCCTCAAGATGCTGGACGTCGACGAGCTCGGCCTGGAGCCGCTCGACCGCCGGCTGCTGGAGACCATGATCACCAAGTTCGCGGGCGGCCCGGTGGGGCTCGACACGATCGCGACCTCGCTCTCCGAGGAGCGGGAGACCATCGAGGACGTCCACGAGCCCTACCTGATCCAGGTCGGCTTCCTGGCCCGCACGGCGCGGGGCCGGGTGGCCACCGACCTGGCTTACCGCCACCTCGGCCTGACTCCGCCCCAGCGCGAGATCGAGCAGCAAAGCCTCTTGTGACCGCCCCGCATGGCGAACGGTCGCGAACAAGACCGTCACCCCGCACCAGCGGGGGGACTTACAGGGGGGTCGTAAAGGGGCCCGCTGAACCTCCTCATCCGCGCTCGGTAAACTTCCCCGAGGCTTGCAACTAGTACTCAGCTGGCCGGTACGGATCCTGGTCGTCGCCCTCCTCGCCTTTTCGATATTCGTGGACGGCGCGGGCTACTGGTACCGGATCATCAACCACTACCCCCTGACCGGCTATGTGGCCGACATGCCGCCGCATTTCGGCGACTGGCAGCTGTACATCCACAAGGGCCTCGACATCCAGGGCGGCACCCACATGGAGCTCCGCCTCAAGGACCTGCCCCCGGGCCGGACCGCCTCCGATGTGCAGGCGGAGGAGATAGCGATCATCGACCGGCGCATCAACAGCCTGGGCGTCAACGAGCCCCTGGTGGCGCCGCTGGGCAACGACCGGATCGTGGTCGAGCTGGCCGGCGTCCCCGCCAGCAAGGCCCAGGACGTGCTCGGCCGGACCGGCAAGCTGGTCACGACGAGCTGGGTGCCGGACCCCAACAGCACCTTCAACGGACCCCAGGGGATCACCGCCGGCTTCAAGCCCCAGATCACGCCCCTGACCGGCGACATGATCACGGGCGCCACAGCGCAGCTGGATGCCAACGGCGTCAGCTGGGTGGTGCAGCTCACTTTCGACTCCCGCGGGACCGACCAGTTCGGGAAGCTGACCACGGCGGCGGTCAACGCCTGCCCCGGCTCCGGTGCCGACTGCCCTAACCGGCACATCGCGGAGTGGCTGGACCTTACGCAGGCCGACGTCGACCACTGGGACGACCCGGGCTACGCCGCGCAGATCTCGCTGCCCACCGAACAGGGCGGCAAGCTGATCACCAACCCCACCATCATCGACCCCATCCTGACCGGCACCGCCCAGATCTCCGGGAACTTCACGCAGACCACCGCCAAGGACCTGGCCACCCTGCTCAACGCCGGCGCGCTGCCGGCTTCGATCGAGATCCTGACCAGCACCGATGTGAGCGCCAGCCTGGGCGCGGACTCCATCAAGAAGTCGTTCGCCGCCGGCCTCCTCGGCCTGGCGGTGGTGGTGCTCTTCATGATCGCGTACTACCGGCTGCCGGGATTCCTGGCCAGCGTGGCCCTGATCTTCTATGCGGGGGTGGTGCTCGCCCTCTTCAAGGTCATCCCCGTGACCCTCACGCTGGCCGGCCTGGCGGCCTTCATCCTCAGCGTGGGCATGGCGGTCGACGCCAACGTGCTGATCTTCGAACGCTTCAAAGAGGAGATGCGAGCCGGGCGCACCATCGGCGCCGCGGTCGACGCGGCCGTGCGCCGCGCCTGGCCGGCCATCCGCGACTCCAACATCTCAACCCTCATGACCAGCACGATCCTCTACGTCGTCAGCACCAGCGGCCCGGTCAAGGGCTTCGCCTTCACGCTGGCGATCGGCGTCGCGATCTCGCTGATCAGCAGCATCATCGTGACCCACAACCTGCTCGCCATCGTGCTGGCGACAGGCTGGGCCAGGCGCCAGGGCGCTTTAGGCGTCAGCCGTGGCTGAGGCGCTCAACCGGCCCACGGGCGCGGTCACCGCGGAGACCGCCGACACCGCCACCACGATGCGGCCGCCGCGGCGCCTGGACATCGTCGGTCGCCGCAACTGGTTCTTCGGCCTCTCGCTGCTGATCATCCTGCCCGGCATCTTCTTCATGGTCACGCGGGGCTTCCTGCTGGGCATCGACTTCGCCGGCGGGACCGAGTTCGACCTCCAGTTCGGGCATCCCGAGACGCAGGCGCAGGTCGAGAACGCGCTGGTCGGGATCGGTGTCAACGGCACCGTCCAGGCCGGCGCCAACGGCACCTTCATCATCCGGACCGGCTACGCCGACCCCGCCCACCAGAAAGCGGTGATGGACTCCTTGGGCCAGCGCTTGGGGACTGGCGTCACCGGTCTGAACGTGACCACGGTCGGCGGGACGATCGCCGGGGAGACCGTCGTGCGGGCCTTCGTCGCCATCCTGGCGGCCTCGGTGCTGATCCTCGGCTACCTGACCTTCCGCTTCCGGCGGGTGCAGGGCGGCTGGCGTTCGGGCATCCAGTTCGGCGGCTCCGCGCTGCTGGCGCTGCTCCACGACGTGGCCGTGCTGGGCGGCGTCTTCTCGATCCTGGGCAAGGGCTTCGGCCTCCGAGTGGGCGAGATCGACACCCTCTTCATGACGGCCGTCCTGACCGTGGTCGGCTTCTCGGTCCACGACACGATCGTGGTCTTCGACCGGATCCGGGAGAACATGATCGTGGCCCGCTCCCTGACCTTCGAGCAGGTGGCCAACCTCTCGATCATGCAGACCGCCGCGCGGTCGATCATCACCAGCTTCACCGTGGTCCTGGTCCTGGTCGCGCTGCTGATCGCCGGCGGCGAATCGCTCAAGGGCTTCGTGCTGGCGCTCCTGATCGGGATCGTCTCCGGCACCTACAGCTCGGTGTTCAACGCCACCCCGCTGCTGGTGGTCTGGCGCAGGCTGGCAGGAGCGACGCGCTAACCTCGAGCGGCACGTCGACATGCCAACCTGGCCCATACCGCGAATCCGTGAGCTCCTGGAGCCGACGCTGGCTCACATGGGCTACGACATCTACGCCCTTGAGCAGGCGGGCACCTCCGGTCGCACGCTGCGGATCGCCATCGACCGGCCGGAAGGCGTGACCATCGACGACTGCCAGCGGGTGAGCTCGGTCGCCGGGCCGCTCCTGGACCAGGCTGACCTCATCCCCGGCGGCCGCTACGAGCTCGAGGTCTCTTCGCCCGGCGCCGAGCGACCCCTCAAGACCAGAGCCGAGTACGACCGCTTCGTGGGCAGGAAGGTCAACGTGCGCTACCAGGTCGGCGACTCCGAAGCCGTCCTGGAGGGCGAGCTGGTGGTGGTCGACGACGCCGGCATCGCAGTCCAGGGCAAGCGGGCCGACGTCCACCACATCCCCTGGCCTGACATCCAGGCGGCCCGCCTGACCGTTTCCTTGTGACTGACGCTCCCGTCGACCTCCGGGCGGCGCTGCGGCAGCTCAACCAGGAGGTAGGGGTCCCCATGGACCAGCTGGTGAGGACGGTCGAGCAGGCGCTGGCGTTCGCCTACAAGCGCCAGTTCGAGACCGAGGGCTTCGTCCAGGCCCGCCTCGCCCCCGAGGAGGGCGGCCTCACCCTCACCGCCACCCGGACCGCCGAAGACGGCACCCAGACCGTAACCCGGCTGCCGATCGAGGACTTCCGGCGCACGGCCGCGCAGACCGCGCGCAAGGCGGTGCTGGGGCTGCTCCGCAGCATCGAGCGCCAGGAGGCGCAGCAGGCCTTCTCGCAGCGCTACGGCGAGCTGGCCAGTGGGCTCGTCGACCGCATCGACGGCCAGGGAGCGGTGCACGTCGACCTCGGCCACATCGAGGGCGTGATGGGCCTCGAGGACCAGGTCCCCGGGGAGACCTTGGTGCCCGGCCGGCCGCTGTCCTTCGTGATCCTGGAAGGCCGCCAGGTGGCGGGCCAGCGGACGCCCACGGTGCGCGTCTCCCGCGCCCACCGGCTATTCCTGCAGCGGATGCTGGAGGCCGAGGTGCCGGAGGTGGCGGCCGGGATCGTGGAGATCAAGGCCATCGCCCGCGAGGCGGGCCTGCGCAGCAAGGTCGCGGTGGCCAGCACCGACCCCGGGGTCGACCCGGTCGGCGCCTGTGTGGGTCCCAAGGGCGTGCGCCACCGTTCTCTCCTGGAGGATCTCCCCGGCGAGCACGTCGACATCGTCCACTGGAGCGAGGAGCCCGAGCGCTTCGTGGCCGCCGCCCTGGGCCCGGCCCCCGTGATCGCGGTCGAGGTCGACCCCGACACCCGCACCGCACGGGTCCTGGTGCCCAAGGATCACCTCTCGCTCGCGATCGGGCGCGACGGCCAGAACGCGCGCCTGGCGGCCAAGTTGACCGGCTGGCGGGTGGACATCCACCCGGCGCCGGAACCCGAGGAGGACCTGGATGCCGAAAACTCGGCATGAGCCCCGGCGCACCTGCGTCGCCTGCCGCGAGGAGGGGACCAAGGACGAGCTGGTGCGACTGGTGCGGGGCCCGAGAGGGGTGGAGGTCGACGGCAGCGGTCGAGCGCCCGGCCGCGGCGCCTACCTGCACCGCCGAGCCGAGTGCCTGGAGCTGGCTCGCAAAAGGGGCGGGCTGGCCCGGGCCCTGGGCGCGCCGGTGCCCGATTCCGCCTGGGCCGCGCTCGAGGGTTAACCGATCAAAGCGCGGGTAGAATCATTCGTTCGGCCATATGAAAGTCCATGAGCTAGCGCGCGAGCTAGATGTAAACGCGAAGGAGCTGCAGAACTTCCTGCAGCAGAACCGCCTGCTCTCGAGGAACCCGGCGTCACCGCTGTCGCCGAGGGCCATCGAGGCCGCTCGCGGCCAGTTCGGCTCGCGCGGCGGGGTGGCGGTCAAGGTCGCGCCCAACGGCGAGCGCAAGATCGCGCTGCCCCCCAACGTGTCGGTCAAGGACCTGGCCGAGAAGCTGGGCGTCAACGCCGTCGAGGTCATCAAGAAGCTGATCTCCAACGGCGTCATGGCCAACATCAACCAGGTCATCGACTTCGGCACCGCCGAGATCGTGGCCGACGAGTTCGGCTACACGGTGGAGACGGTGGCTTCCGAGGACCTGGTCTCGACGGAGGCCGACGGCGAGAACGTGGTCGCGACCACGCGCGAAGAGCTCTTCAGCATGGCCAATGAGGACAAGGCCAAGCTCAAGGAGCGCCCGCCGATCGTGACCGTGCTCGGCCACGTCGACCACGGCAAGACCTCGATCCTGGACGCCATCCGCAAGACCCGCGTGGCCGCGGGCGAGGCCGGCGGCATCACTCAGCGGATCGGCGCCTACAAGATCGAGACCGCCGACGGCCAGCCGGTGGTCTTCATCGACACCCCGGGCCACGAGGCCTTCACCGCCATGCGCGCCCGCGGCGCCTCGGTCACCGACGTCGCCGTCCTGGTGGTCGCCGCCGACGACGGCGTGATGCCGCAGACCGTGGAGGCGATCCACCACGCCAAGGCCGCCAAGGTGCCGATCGTGGTCGCCATCAACAAGATCGACAAGGACAACGCCAACGTCGACCGCGTCCACGCCGAGCTGGCGGAGCACGACATCGTCACCCGCCACTACGGCGGCGAGTACGAGTGCGTGCACGTGTCCGCCAAGACCGGCCAGGGCCTCGACGACCTGCTGGAGACGATCGTGCTCTCCAGCCAGATCCTGGAGCTCAAGGCCAACCCCGACCGCCACGCCCTGGGCACGGTCGTCGACGCCCACCTGGAGCGCGGCCGCGGCCCGGTCGCCACCGTGCTGGTGCAGAACGGCACCCTGCGGGTGGGCGACTACTTCGTCTCCGGCCACATCGCCGGCCGCGTCCGCGCGCTCGCCGACGACCGCGGCGAGACCGTCGCCGAGGCACCGCCCGCCAC
>DATCNF010000148.1:0-3688 GCA_036565325.1 Candidatus Dormiibacterota bacterium
GGGGTACGCCGAGCGGCCGCTGGGCCGCCTCTCCGGCGGCGAACAGCAGCGCCTCCTCCTGGCCCAGGCACTGGTGGGGAGGCCGCAGCTGCTGCTCATGGACGAGCCGCTGTCCCACCTCGACGTCCGCAACCAGGCCGCGATCGTCGACCTGATCATGGAGGTCGGCCGCCAGCGCGACCTCACGGTCCTGCTGATCGCCCATGACGTCAATCCGCTGCTGCCCCACATCGACCACGTGCTCTACGTGGCGCAGGGCCGGGTGGCAATGGGGCGGCCGTCGGAGATCATCACCTCGGAGACCCTGTCCCGGATCTACTCGGCGCCGGTCGAGGTCCTGAAGGACAGCCGCGGCCGAGTCTTCGTGGTTGGCCTGGAGGAGGAGACCAGCCACCCCCATGGCTGATCCCGGACTGCAGCTGAAGATCGCCGACACCACGCCCCAGCTGAGCTGGAACCTGCTGGGCGACATCGCGGCGCTCTTTCAGTACGAGTTCATGGTCCACGCCTTCGAGGCGGGCACTGTGGTGGCGCTGGTGGCGGGCGCCATCGGCTACTTCGTGGTCCTGCGCAGCTCCGCCTTCGCCGCCCACGCGCTCTCGCACATCGGCTTCGCGGGGGCCACCGGCGCCGTGGTGCTGTACCTGAACCCGATCGCCGGCCTGCTCGCGTTCACGCTGGGCGCCGGCGTCACGATCGGTGCGCTCGGCAGTCGCCTGCGGGGGCGCGACGTGACGATCGGCATCGTGCTGGCCTGGACGCTGGGCCTCGGCGTGCTCTTCATATCCCTCTACCGCGGCTACGCCACCGAGGCCTACGCGCTTCTTTTCGGCCAGATCCTGGGCATCAGCGCCGGCGATGTGGCGGTCACGCTTGTGATGGGTGCGCTGACCCTGGTGCTGCTGGTGGTGGTCTACAGGCCGCTTCTCTTCTCGTCGGTCGACGAAGAGCTGGCGGCCGCGCGCGGGGTCCCCGTGACCGCGCTCTCGATGGCGTTCATGGCGATCCTGGCGGTGGCCGTCACCGAAGCCGTGCAGGTGGTCGGCGTGCTCCTGATCTTTGCCCTGATCGTGACCCCGGCGGCGATCGCCGTGCGCCTAACGTGCCGGCCACGTACGGCGATCCTGCTCTCCGTCGGACTCGCCCTCCTCTTCACCTGGGCCGGGCTGGCGATCTCCTACTACTCACCGCACCCCGTCAGCTTCTTCATCACCAGCCTCGCCTTCGCGAGCTACCTGGCCGTGCGCCTGCTCAGCTACCTGTCCCAACACAGCTGACCACCTCAGGCCAGGACCACCGCCATCTGGTTGTAGGTGGCGTAGGCGGCTTCGAAGACCGACTTCGGCACCTGGTACTGGCCGAAGTCGGGGTCGTTGATGTAGACGGTGGTGGACGTCACCCCGACCACGGTGACCGCGTGCTCCACGGGCCCGGCGTAGGGGATCGTGCGACCGTCGAACGCCACGTAGTCACTGCGCTGCGCGCTCACCCACTGATAGGTGACCCAGGCCACCACGGGGTGGCCCGCGAGCACGGCTGAGTAGAGGTCGGCGGGTGCGATTCCCTCGCCCGCCTGGAGCACGTTCCCACCCAGCGCGGCTGCCGCGCGCGCGATGTTCGGGTAGTAGGTTCCGTAGCCGGTTAGGTAGACCTCGCTGCCGTTGGGGTTGCCGACGAACGAGGTGTAGGGATCACCCCAGCGCAGTCCGCTGGAGTCGTAGGTGGCGGCGCTCCAGTCGATCCCGATCAGCGCCAGGATCTGGGCGTCGGTCGCCTGGATGCCTTCGTAGGCCAGGGCCATGCGGAGCGCCGCCTCCTCGCAGCTGAGCACGTACGCCTGGTAGTAGACGGGCACGTTCAGCAGCCGCGATTCGATCGCGGGTACGACCGGGGCGGCCGGGGTGGGCGTCGCAGCGGGCGCGGCGACGGCCGGCGCTGCGCTCAGGTAGGCGGCGTGCGCCTCGATGCCGACCAGGAACACAAGCCCGGTGGCGAGGATGGCGGACAGCACCCGTTTCACAGCGCTCACATCACATCCGCCGGGCATGTGAGGTTGCTGGGAAAAGAAAAAGGACCGGCTGTGAAAACAAAAGACCGGCCCCCCGAGGGGAGCCGGTCAGCGCGACGGAGGTGTGTTTCTGGTTACTGGCCGGACGGCGTTGTCGGCGCAGGCTTGGTTGCGCCGGAATTCTCGGCGGCCTCACGAGCGGCGCTCTCACCGGCCTCGTGGGTGGGGTCCTCGTTGGGCGCCCCGCCGGCGCCGGGTCCGCCGCCGTGCGGTCGCGCGGTGCCGTTGTTCTCGGCGGTCTCCTGGGCGGCAGACTCGCCCTGCTCGTGCGTCGCGTCCTCGTTGGACTTGGGCGCGGTCGGGGCCGCGCTCGCCGCCGGCGTGGGCGTGGTCGCTGCGCTGGCCACGATGGTGCTGGCGCCGTAGACCACGGCGCCCACGACTCCACCCACCAGCATCGACCCCGCAACTGCGGCTGCAAAGACAGCGGGTCGGATTCGGCTCAAATCAGTCCTCCTTGCCTGGAAATCACAGGTCTCTGCAGGACATGGTGGGACCCGATGCTCAAAACGGCCTGTGAATCGGATTGGAGTTTCAGAGCTCAGCGAGGATCCTGTTTGGATTGGCAGCTGACGCAGCGCGTGGATTCCGGCCGGAACCGCAGGCGTTCGGCCTCGATCGGCTGCTCGCAGTCCTCGCAGATGCCGTAGACGCCGATGCGCGCTCGCTCGAGAGCGTGCTCGAGCTCATCGCGCTGGCGGTCCAGGAGCCGCGACACCTCCTGCACGATGTGGACCTGCGTCAGCTGCTGGGCCACGTCGAGGTAGTCCGGCGCCGGCCGGGCCAGCTCCACGCCGTCCCGGGCGAGGTCGCCTTCGACGTCCTCGGTCAGCTCGTCGAGGCGCCGCCGCACCACTTCCAGGCGAATGGCTTTGGTCTTCATGCTGCGGCATTCAAAAGCCCCACTCTGAGAGTGGGCCGGTACTCGGCTGGGAAAACGTTGAGAGCGGCATTCCCAGCAACCTCCCAGGTTTTTCCAATAGGGGTCGGAGCCGGCAATTCGATGCTGGACGCCATGGAGACCGCAACCACGTCCGCCCCCAACCTGCGAAGCCGCGGCCTCAGGCGCCTGCGCCGCCTGACGCTGGCGGTGGCCGGTGGCTCGGCCGCGGCCCTCGGCATCGCCGCCTACGCGGCGGCGATCACGATCCCCGGCTCGACCGGCGCCACCACCGCGGTCGCCGCCGTCAGTTCGACCCCAGAAACAACCACGACCACCCCGTCGGCGAGCGCCACCCCGACTCCGGCGCCCACGGCCACCACCAAGCCGGTCGCGGTCACGGGCGGATCCAAGGGGTGACCGGAACCGAGCTCGCCGTGGTCGAGGGCCGCGCCCTGGGCTGCGGCACCCGGCTGGTGGTGACCGAGCCCGAACGCCTGGAGGCTGCGCGCCAGGCCATGGACGAGGTCCTGCGCCGGATCGACGAGGCCTGCAGCCGGTTTCGGGCCGACAGCGAGATCACCGCGCTCAACGCCGCGGCCGGCAAGGTGGTCCGCGTCAGCCCGCTCCTGGCCGAGGCCATCGAGGTGGCGCTGCGCGCCGCGCGCGTCACCGACGGGGCGGTCGATCCCACCGTGGGCACGGCGCTGCGGATCGCGGGCTACGACCGCGACTACGAC
>DATCNF010000149.1:0-11977 GCA_036565325.1 Candidatus Dormiibacterota bacterium
GACGAGCCGCTGGAGGCGGTGCGGGTCGACGAGGAGGGCGCCGTGTTTCGGTCCTGGCTGGACGGCTCCCATCACCGCTTCACCCCCGAGAACAACATGGAGCTGCAGGCGGCGCTGGGCGCCGACCTGCTCTTCTGCCTCGACGAGTGCACGCCCTTCCACGTGACGGAGGCCTACACGGAGGCGGCCACCGACCGCAACGCCCGCTGGGCGCGGCGCTGCCTGGACGCTTTCCGGGCGCGCGGCCAGGGCGAGCGGCAGGCGCTGATGGGCATCGTGCACGGCGGCGTGTACCCCCGGCTCCGGGAGCGGTCGGCGGCGGCCATCGCCGAGATGGGCTTCGACGGTTTCGGGATCGGCGACTGCCTGGGCGAGACCAAGGCCGACTGGTACGGCGTGGTCGACCTGGTGCGCCCGCTGCTGCCGGACGACCGGCCGCGGCACCTGCTGGGCGTGGGCGAGCCCGACGACCTGGTCGAGGGCGCGCTGCGCGGGGTCGACACCTTCGACTGCGCGATGCCGACCCGGCTGGCGCGGCACGGCCAGGCGCTGCACATGGGCCGTCCGCGCTTCCGGATCGATATCGCGCGAACTGCTCGCCGCGAGGAGGAGGGCCCCCTGGAAGAGGGTTGCGACTGCCACACCTGCACCCGTTTCTCGCGGGCCTACGTGGCGCACCTGCTGCGGGCCCGCGAAGCGCTCTCGGTGGCGCTGCTGGCGGAGCACAACCTGCGCTTCACGGCTCGGCTGCTGGAGCGTGTGCGCGAAGCCATCAGCGCCGGCCGCCTGCGCGACCTGCGCGCCGAGCTGCTAGCGGCTTGACCCTGCCCTTCGACCAGGCGACCGCGGTCCAGCGGGTCGGCGACGGCCGCTACGGGTACGTGTTCGGAGGCGAGTGGACCGGCCTGCGCGGACCGCATGGAGGGTTTTTGGCCGCCGTCCTGCTGCGGGCGATGGAGGCGGAGGTCGGGCCCGGGCGGGCGCCGCGCTCGCTGACCGTGCATTTCGCGGCGCCGCCGGCGGCCGGAGACTCCCTGATCGAGGTCCGCGAGGAGCGGCGCGGAGGACGGCTGAGCACGGTCAGCGCTCGCCTCACGCAGGGCGGCCAGGCTATGGCGCTGGCGCTGGGCGCCCTCTCGGCGCCGCGCGAGGGCCCCGATCTCACGGATGCGGTGATGCCCGAGGTGCCGCTCCCAGAAGACCTGGCGCCCACGCCGGAGCGGCCCCACCAGCCGCGCTTCGCGGACCATTTCGACTATCGCTACGCGCTCGGCGGCCGCGTCTTCCATGGCGGGGACCGCGCCTATTCGGGGGGCTGGCTGCGCCTCCGCCAGCCGGTGCCCATCGACGCCCCCGTGGTGGCCTGCCTGGCCGACGCCTGGATGCCCGCACTCTTCACGCGTATCGACTTCCGCGCCTACGCGCCCACCATCGACCTGACGGTCCACTTCCGCGCCCAGCTGCCACTGGCCGAGCTGGGACCGGAGGAGTTCGTGCTCGGCGTCTTCAGCTCCAAGCGCGCAGAGGGTGGCTTCTGGGAGGAGGACGGCGAGCTCTGGACGCGCAGCGGCCGCCTGCTGGCGCAGTCCCGCCAGCTGGCGCTGGTGGTGCCGGTGCCGCCCGGCCACGCATGAAATGTCGACATTTCGGGCATCGTGACATCGGGGCAGGCCCGATTTGTCGACAGCTCCGGGGTCGGGCGAGGCGTTGAAGCTCGCCAGCGATCCGCTACCTAGATCGGGCCCAAATCCAGCGGCTCCGGCAGGACCGCGATCAGGTTCCGGATCTGGGCGACGTGCCCGGCCTCGTGGCGCCCGATGGCGTCGCAGACCTCGAGCAGCGTGAGCTCGCCCTGCACCGAATCCCAGACCGGCTGCGCCCACTGCTCGTCGGTCAGCCCGCGCAGGAGGTCGACCGTGCGCCGGCGATCCCGCATCAGCGACTCGACCAGCTCCGCCGTCGAGGGCTGCCCCTCGGTGTTCGGAGGACCGGGGTCGAACGCCGACCGCAGGTCGACCTCCCGGCGGCCGTCGATGCAGACCAGGCGTAGCAGGGCGTCGACGGCGGTGCCCGACCGCGCCATGTGGGCGACCAGCTCCTGGAGGGTCGGGAAGGCCGGGCCGTGACGGTAGCGGAGTCGGTCCTCTTCTAGGGAGAGGGCGATGTCGCTCACGCGCTCGGGGACCTGCGCCAGCATCACGACGTAGTCGTCCGGCCGCGGGCGGTGCTCGGGGTCCCCGCGAAGTGCTTGCACTTCGTGGGGTGAGTGTTCCGGGTCTTCCATGGCCTCAGGGTAATAATCAGGCGGTGGCCGTCGCCTATCAGACCAACTGCGACCGGTGCAACGCCGAGCTGGTGCCGAACGCCGCCTACTGCGAGCGCTGCGGCCAGCGGACGCACCGGGCCAAGCGGCTGGTGCGGATCGCGATCCGGGTGGAGATCCTCTTCGTCCTGCTCGTGATCGTGATGATCTTCGCGTTCGCCTACATCTTCTACAACCAGAAGTAGGCCCCCACCCCAACCCTCCCCGTTGGGGAGGGGGACTAGCGGCGGTAGAGCGCCCTCCCGCCCATCTCGTCCTTGTTGAGGCGCTTGTTCAGGTGCAGCCCTTCGAGCACGAACTCGATCACCGACGCCCGCACCTCGCTCTTGTCGGGCAGGCCCAGGCGCCGGAGCGCGTTGTCGACCTCGGTCGACTCCCCGACCGCCCGCACGTAGGTCGATGCCGGCATCGACTCCCCGACCTCGAGCATCGTCCCCTCTTCGAAACGCGCCACCAGGTTTTCGAACTGGGAGGCGGCGAAGTGGCGGCCGAAGACCGCAGAGACGGCGCCCCGCTGGATGCGGTCCATCACCTGCTCTTCCTTGCCCTCGTCCAGGGCCTCGATCTCCACGCGACCCGCCGTGGAGGCGGCCAGGAACTCGAGGTCGCTGATCCGAGGCACGGCCAGCGACTCGCCGGTGCGGACGGCGCGCCGGACCGAGTTGGAGGCCAGGTTCTCGTAGTTGCCGATCGACATCCGGACCGACACCCCCGACGACTGCGAGATGTGCGGGCTGCGGCGGGCGCCGTGCGACATCTCGGCCACGATCTCCTTCATGAAGCCGGGCACCAGGACCTCGACGTCGGACGGCGGCGCCAACCGCTCGCCCTCCATGATCTCGATCTCCTCGGCCACCGTCAGCGGGTAGTGGGTGCGCACCTGTGACCCGAAGCGGTCCTTGAGCGGCGTGATGATGCGTCCCCGCGACGTGTAGTCCTCGGGGTTGGCGCTGGCCACCACCAGCAGGTCCAGCGCCAGCCGGATGCGGTAGCCGCGGATCTGCACGTCCTTCTCTTCCATGATGTTCAGGAGCCCGACCTGGATCCGCTCGGCCAGGTCCGGCAGCTCGTTGATGCCGAAGATGCCGCGGTTGCAGCGCGGCACCAGCCCGTAGTGGATGGTCAGCTCGTCGGCCAGGTAGCGGCCCTCGGCAACCTTGATCGGATCGACCTCCCCGATCAGGTCGGCGATCGAGATGTCGGGCGTGGCCAGCTTCTCGCCGTAGCGGCGGTCGCGCTGCAGCCAGGCCACGGGCGTGGCGTCCCCCTTCTCCGCCACCAGGTCGCGGCAGCGCCGGCAGCTGGGCTCGTAGGGGTGGTCGTTGATGTCGCAGCCCTCGACCACCGGCGCCTCGGCATCGAGGAAGCCGACCAGTGAGCGCATCAGCCGGGACTTGGCCTGCCCGCGCTCCCCCAGGAGGATCAGGTCGTGGCCCGAGATGATGGCGTTGGCGACCTGCGGGAGCACAGTGTCGTCGTAGCCGACGATGCCTTCGAGGAGCGGCGTGGTCCCCGTGCGCATGCGCGCCAGGAGGTTGCGGCGCATCTCCTGCTTGACGGTTTCCCGCTGGTGGCCGGAGGCCCGCAGCTCGCCCAGGGTCCCCGGGTTGGCGGTCACGGCCCCCAATATAGACTGGTCGCGTTTTGGCTCCCCGCGCCACGCTCGCCCAGCGTTACGCGCGGGCGCAGGCGAGCGGCCACCCCCTCATCGGGGGACATCGGGGCAACCCCGCGGAGCACCCCGAGAACACCCTTGCCTCCTTCCGGTCGGCGATCGAAATCGGGGTCGACATCATCGAGTGCGACGTCCACATGTCGGCCGACGGCGAGCTGGTCGTCATCCACGACCACACCCTCGACCGCACCACCGACGGCAGCGGCATGGTGCGCGACCTGACCTACGCCGAGCTGCGCCGGCTGGACGCCGGGAAGGGCCAGCACCTGCCGCTGCTGCGTGAGTTCCTGGAGCTGGGCGAGGAGCACGACGTCGGCCTGGCCGTGGAGCTCAAGCAGATCCCGATCCCCTACCCCGGAATCGAGGAGAAGGTCATCGAGCTGATGCAGGAGCTGGACACGCTCGACCTCTGCGCGGTGATCTCCTTCCAGCACCGCTCGGTGCAGCGGCTCAAGCAGCTGGAGCCGCGTCTCCAGGTAGGCCTCCTGGAGGGCGCGCGCCCGATCGATCCGGTCCGGATGCTGAGCGAGGCGGGCGCCGACCTCTATTCGCCGCACTATGGAGCCATGGACCCCGAGCTGGTCGAGGAGATCCACGCCGCCGGCAAGACGGTGGGGGTCTGGACCGTGGACGACGCCGCCGGCGTGATGTGGTGCCGCGTCTGCAAGCCCGACTCGGTGTTCACCAACCGGCCGCGCGAGATCGGCCCACTGCTGAAGAGCTGATAAGGAGGAACGACATGCCCGCCACCACGATCACCGTCGCCGACCTGCCCAACCGGGTGGGGGAGGAGATGGGCCCCGGCAGCTGGCACCAGGTGACCCAGGAGCAGATCGACAAGTTCGCCGACGCCACCGGCGACCACCAGTGGATCCACGTCGACCGCGAGAAGGCCAAGCAGGGGCCGTTCGGCACCACCATCGCCCACGGCTACCTGACGCTCAGCCTGATCCCGATGCTGGTCCACGAGGTCCTGGTCGTGGACGGCGTGAAGATGGGCATCAACTACGGCGTCAACAAGGTGCGCTTCCCGGCGCCGGTGCCCGCGGGCAGCAAGGTCCATCTCCGCGCCAAGCTGCAGTCGGTCGAGGCGGTGGCCAACGGCGGCTTCCAGGTGGTCACCGAGTGCACCATCGAGCTCGAGGGCGGCGAGAAGCCGGTCTGCGTCGCGGAGACGGTCGCCCGCTATTACGGATAAACGCGCCAGCGCCGACGCGCTGCACATGTTCGCGGCGTCCGTGCTGCGCGAGGCCGGCACGCCCGAGGACCTCGCAGAGGAGGTGGCGCGACACCTGGTCGGCGCCAACCTGGCGGGGCACGACTCGCACGGCCTGCAGCGGCTGCCGCAATACATCGCGCAGATCGACGCCCGGACCCTGCTTCCGCGGTCGCGCGCGATCATCCTGCGGGAGAGCCCGGTCCTGGCGCTCTTCGACTCCCGGCGCGGCTTCGCGCACCCCGCCGTCTCGGAGGCGCTGGAGTGGGCGACCGGCCATGCCCGGGAGTCCGGGATCGCGGCGGCCGCCGTGCGTCATGCCAACCACGTCGGGCGCCTCGGCGACTACACGGAGCGGGCGGCCCGGTCCGGCCTGGTGGCGATCCTGACCCTGGGCATCGCCGGCGAGGGCGCCGGCCTGGCCGCGCCCTTCGGCGGCTCGACCCGCTTCCTGGGCACCAACCCCTGGTCGATCGGGATCCCGCTCGCCGGCCATGACCCCTTCGTCATGGACTTCGCCACCACCACGGTGGCCGAGGGCAAGAACCGGGTCGCCCTGGCCCGCGGCAAGGAGGTGCCGGAGGGCGTGCTGCTCGATGTCGAGGGGCGGCCGACCCGCGACCCGGCGCGCCTCTACGAGGGCGGTTCCCTGACCCTGCTGGGTGGCGAGGTGGCGGGGCACAAGGGGTACGGCCTCTCGCTGGCCGCCGCTCTGCTGGGGGCGCTGGCCATGATCGACGACCCCGCGCCGACCCCGGCGGGCACCATGTCGGGTGTTCCCGGCAACCCGCGCTACGCGGCCGGGGTGTTCCTGGCCGTGATCGACCCCGAGTGGTTCGGCGGGCGCGTGGCGTTCGCGCGGCTGGGCGCAGACATCGCGGCCCAGGCTCACGCCCAGGACGGAGTCCTGGTACCGGGCGAGCCGGAGGCCATGAAGCGCAGGACGCGCGAGCGCGAGGGCATCGAGCTGCCCGAGGCCACCTGGCAGGAGCTGGTGGACCTGGGCAAGCGGTTCGGAGTCGAGACCCCCTCCCCACAAGGCGGGGAGGGCAGGGGTGGGGCCAAAAAGCACCCCAAGGCACGCTCGTTACCCACCGGTTGGTGAGGGCGTTGGCTCCAGAGTGAGCAATTACGCTTACTCGTCGTGCCCGGCGACAAGCCGCCCTTCGAGGAGCTGTACCGGGACTTCGTCAACCGGATCTACGCCTACGTGCGCACACAGGTGGGGTCGCAGGCGGACGCCGAGGATGTGACCTCGCACGTGTTCATCAAGGCCTGGGAGGCCTACCCCCGCTACGAGCCGCAGGGCGCCACCCCCGCCTCCTGGCTCTTCCGGATCGCCCGCAACGCGGCGCTCGACCACCTGCGCTCCGGCAACCGCAAGGAGCGCCTGGCGCGGGCGGTGGCCCATGAGCCGGCCGAGGTCGAGGACCCCTCCCTGATGGCGACCGAGCGCATCCAGTACCAGGAGCTGCTGGTGCTGGTGGAGCGGCTGCCGGAGCGCCAGCGGGAAGCCATCTCGCTGCGCCACTCGGGCCTCTCCTTCCAGGAGGTGGGCGCCCTGCTCGGCTCCAGCGAGGACGCGGCCAAGATGCTCTACCACCGCGCCCTGCGCGCGTTGCGCGCGGCTGCGGCGGAGATCGCCGGATGAACGAAGAGCGCGAGCTGGAATCCCTGCAGCAGAGGCTGGACAGCGCCTTTGCGACCACGCGGCCGCGGCGCGGTTTCGAGGACGAACTGTGGTCGCGGATCCAGGCCCGGCGCAGCTTCTGGGAGCGCCTGGGCGAGAGCCTCCGGCGCATCCAGCTGGCCCCGGCGTTGGGCGGGTTGGCCGTGCTCGTGGTGGTGGTCGCCGTCGGCGGCCTGCTCCTGTCCCGGCCGCACGCCAACTCCGGCAGCACCAGCGCCACGGTTGCGCAGCCGGGCCCTCGCTCGGCGGTCGGCGGCGCCGACCAGAACGCGCAGGCGTTCGGGCCCCTGCCCCGGCCGGCCCTGCATTCGCCGGCGGCGTCGCCGGCGCAGGGCGCGACGCCGAGCGCGCCCCAGCGGGCCCCCGAGTACGCGGGCCCGGTCACGGTGACCGCGGTGACCGCCAAGGTGACGCTGCCCGCCACTGCCCAGGTCGTCCGCTACCCGGAGTGGACGGCGGCGGACGCCGACCGCTTCGCCGCCGCCATCGGGGCCAGGCCGATCGCTCAACCGGTCCCGCTCGCCACGGGCGTGCTGGGCGCTTATTCTGGGCCCACCTTCACGGTGCTGGTCTACGCGACCGATCCCGGTCAGGGCAGCGAGCCGCGCGTGGTGATCACGCCCAAAGGCTCGCCGGCGGCCGGCAACCCGACCGATGACGCCGCCATCGTCCAGTGGGCCCGCGACTATCTGAGCGCGTACCAGGTCCCGCCCGACGCCTCCGCCAAAGGCCCCACGGTGGACCGCGGCCCCGCCAGCGTGACCGTGCGTTGGAGCCGCGTGGTGGGAGTGGGGCTGACGGCCTTCGAGGTCGGCGCCTCCGGCCTGGAGGAAGGCTGGGAGGCGACCCTGCGCGGCGACCTCACGGTCCTGGGCGCGGTCGCGCCGGCGCCCCTGGTGATGGATTTCGCGACCTACGGGTTGGCCACCGCCCAGCAGCTGACCGACCTGGCCACGAGCGCCGGCGGCGCCGGGCCCCAGGTGGTGCTCGACACCGCCCAGGTCGTCTACGTGGTCGCCACAGACGGCACCCACGGCTACTTCGAGCCGGCCGTCATGTACATCGGCCACTTCAGCCAGGGCGGCGTGCAGTACGAGAAGCGGATCATCGTCCCCGCGGTGGCGCCCCAGAATTTGAGGTGATCACCCCACGAAATCTGCGATTTCGCGGGGACCCCGAATGACCGAGGCCAGGCCCCTCCCCCGGGCGGCCTCCCGCATCGTCCTGCTCGACCCCGACGACCGGGTCCTCCTCTTCAAGCTGGTCGACATACCGACCGGGCGCTGGTGGTGGTTCACGCCGGGCGGCGGCCTGGACCCGGGCGAGACGCACGAAACCGCCGCGCTGCGCGAGCTGGTCGAGGAGGTGGGACTGAGCGCGGTCACGCTCGGGCCCTGCATTTGGACGCGCGAGCACGTCTTCCCAGCCCCTGACGGCAACTGGTACCGGCAGCGCGAGCGCTACTTCCTGGCCCGGGTGCCGCCCTTCGAGGTCAGCACCGCCGGCCACCTGGGCTACGAGGTCCAGGCGCTGGCCGAGCACCGCTGGTGGAGCGCCACCGAGATCCAGGCTGCGGCCGGCGAGACCTTCGCGCCCCGCCGCCTGGGCGTCCTGCTGGAGCAGCTCCTGAGGGAGGGGCCGCCCTCGGCGCCCATCGACGTCGGGCTCTGAGCCAAACTGGGCTGCGAGCCGCGGTTTGGACAATGTCACGCTCGCCCGCGCCACGATGGGCACCTCGCTCGGGTTCCACATCGTCTTCGCCGTCCTGGGCGTGGGCCTGCCCGCCCTGCTGGTGGCTGCGGAAGGCCTCTGGCTGCGGACCGGCGACGAAATCTGGCTGGGGCTGGCCCGCCGCTGGTCGCGGGCCTTCGCGATCCTGTTCGCGGTGGGCGCGGTCTCGGGGACCGTGCTCTCCTTCGAGCTGGGCCTGCTCTGGCCGCGGTTCATGGCCTTCTCGGGCGGCATCATCGGCCTGCCCTTTTCGGCCGAGGGCTTCGCCTTTTTCACCGAGGCCATCTTCCTGGGCCTCTACCTGTACGGCTGGAACCGGCTCACGCCCTTTCGGCACTGGTTGACGGGGATCCCGATCGCGCTCAGCGGCGCCGCCAGCTCGGTCTTCGTGGTCATGGCCAACGCCTGGATGAACAGCCCCGTCGGGTTCCACCTGGACGCGGCCGGCCACCTCCAGAGCGTCGACCCGCTGGCGGCCGCGCTCAACCCCTCGACGCCGACCGAGGACCCGCACATGCTGGTCTCGGCCTACGTGGTCACCGGGTTCCTGGTCGCCGCCGTCTACGCGGCCGGCCTGCTGCGGGGGCGGGTAGACGCGCATCACCGTCGCGGCCTCGCCGCCGGGATGGTGATGGCCACCGCCGCCATCCTGCTGGCGGGCATCACGGGCGACACCAGCGCCCGCTTCGTCTACCAGAACCAGCCGGCCAAGTTCGCCTCCATGGAAGGCCTGTACAAGACGCAGCGCGGAGCGCCCATCCACATCGGCGGGATTCCGCTCGACTCCCAGCACAGGGTCGTGTTCGCGATCGAGATCCCCTACGGGCTCAGCCTGCTGGCTGCCTTCGATCCCAACGCCGAGGTCGTCGGCCTGGACAGCTTCCCGGCCGACGCCCGCCCCAACCCGATCCTGGTGCATCTGTCGTTCGACACCATGGTCGGGCTGGGCATCCTCCTGGGCCTGGGCTCGCTGCTCTTCTGGCTGGTCTGGTGGCGCCGGCGTACGCTCCCGCGGCTGTTGCTGTGGGCCCTGGTCGCGGCCGGCCCGGCCGCGGTGGTGGCGATGGAGGCCGGCTGGTTCGTGACCGAGTTCGGCCGCCAGCCCTGGATCGTGTACGGGATCCTGCGCACCTCGGAGGCCAGCACCAGCGCGCCCGCGCTGGGTGCCACCTTCGCGATCTTCCTGCTCATCTACTGCGTGCTGGCCCTGACCACGGCCAGGCTGCTTCTGAACCGACGCCATGAGTGAGGCCGCGGTCGTCGCCGGCGTCCTCTGGCTGGCGCTCACCGCCTACGCGACGCTGGCCGGGGCGGACTTCGGCGGCGGCGTCTGGGACCTGCTGGCGACCGGACCGCGGGCGGCCGACCAGCGGCGGGCGGTCGCCGATGCCATGGGGCCGGTCTGGGAGGCCAACCACGTGTGGCTGATCTTCATGATCACCGGGCTCTTCACAGCCTTTCCGACCGTCTTCGGCAAGCTGGCGGTGGCGCTGTACCTGCCCTTCACGATCGGCATGACCGGGATCGTGCTGCGCGGCGCGGCCTTCGCCTTCCGCGGCCATGCCCGGGCAGCCGTAGGGCCGGCATCGCCGTGGGGCGCCATCTTCGGCGCCGCCAGCGTGATCACTCCCTTCTTCCTGGGCAGCGCGGCCGCCACCGTGGCCTCGGGCAAGCTCGATGCCTGGCCGACCCCGTTTGGCTTCCTGGTCGGCGCCTTTGCGGTCGCCATCTGCGCCTACCTGGCGGCGACCTATCTCGTGGTCGAGACCGAGGGCACACCCCTGCAGGCAGACTTCCGGCGCCGTGCGATCGGGGCGGCACTGGCCTCCGGCGTGCTCGGGTTGGCGGCGCTGGTGCTGGCGCCGGCGCTGGCGCCCAGCCTGGCCCAGGCGGTTATCGGCCGTGGCCTCCCGCTCCTGGTCCTGGCCCTGGTCAACGGCCCGGTGGCGCTGTGGGCAGTCTGGCGTTCACGGCCCCGCGTGGCCCGGATCGCGGTGGTCGCCCAGGTCGTCTTCGTGCTCTGGGCCTGGGCGATCGGCCAGTGGCCCTACCTGCTGCCGCCGACAGTGACCATCGACGCCGCGGCCGCGCCCGCCGCCACCCTCAACGCCCTGCTGGTCGTGATCACGGTCGGCATGGCCGTACTGCTGCCCTCGCTGTGGCTGCTGTTCCGAGTCTTCAAGGGACGAGACTCCGAGCCTCCCGCCCGAGCTGTCGACACATCGGCCGCCAACCTCAGCGAAAGCCCCTGAAGTGTCGACGGTTCAGCCGTCTCGCGCCTAGGTTTCCTCGGCGCCGGCCAGCTTCGCCATCTGGGCGCGCACCGCCTTCTCGGTGACCTTGAGCTCGAGCAGCAGGCGCGAGGCTTCGCTCTCGCCCTCGCGGATCACGCCCAGCAGCAGGTGCTCGCTGCCCACGTACCCCATGTGCGCGGCTTCCGCCTCTTCGAGCGCCAGCTTGATCACGGTGCGCACCCGGCTGGTGGGCAGCAGCAGCCCGCGCTTGGCCTCGCCGGTGCCGTGCAGTAGGCGCTGGCCCAGCGCCTCCTCGGTCACCTTGAGGGCTTCCAGCACCTTGCCCGCCAGGCTCACGCGGGCGAGCGCGACCAGTAGGTGCCCGGTCGTGATCTGTCCTTCGCCGCTGGCTTCGGCGATCTCCTGGGCGCGGGCCAGGGCCGATTGGGCGGAGCGGTTGAACTGGTCGAAGGCCTGGGGTGAGGCGGGCCAGGGCAGGTGCCGGCGCAGCGGCCCCGGCCGCAGCGGCTGCAGCGGCAGCCAGCCCGCCGCGCCGCGTCCGATGAACTCCGGCGGGTGGGCTTCCAGCCAGTCCAGGCAGGCCACCACCACGATCGAGTTGATGGGCAGGCCGCTCACGCTGCTGGCCTTCTCCAACCGCTTGTAGACCTCGTCGGCGAAACGCACCGTCGTCGCTTTGCTCTCCGCCATTTCGACGTCATAATGACGCCAAACCTTGACCAGCGCAATCGTGGTCGGCGGCGCCGTGGGCGGGCTCGCGGCCGCCCGGGCGCTGGCGGCCTGCGGCGTCGAGGTCACGGTGCTCGAGCGGCGCCCGCCGGGTCAGGCCGAAGGCGCCGGGCTGCTGCTCTACCCTCCGGCCGCACAGGCGCTGGTGCGGCTGGACGCCCTGGACGCTTTCCGCGCCCGGTCGGTGGCACTGACGGGGATCGCCACCTACGACCAGCGCGGCCGCGTCCTCAACGAGTTCGATGCCACGGGGTTCGAGAGCAAGTACGGCCATCCCCTGGCGGGCGTGCACCGCGCTGACCTGATGGCGGCGCTGGCGGTCGAGGTACGGCGCGGGGTCGAGGTCACGGACGTCGCC
>DATCNF010000150.1:0-17032 GCA_036565325.1 Candidatus Dormiibacterota bacterium
ACCCCAGGGCTGGCCAACACCCTCCTGCACCTGGTCAACATCGAGTCGGTCAGCGGTCACGAGGAGGAGCTGACCAGCTGGTTCGCGCGCGAGATGGCGGCGGCCGGCCTGCCCGCGGCGGAGCGGGCTCGGGACTGGGCGCTCTTCGGTGGCCCCGGCTCCGGCAGGCCGGTCGTGCTCCTGGCCGGCCACTCGGACACGGTGCCCGCCCAGGGCAACCTGCCCGGCCACCTCGACGGCGAATGGGTGCGCGGGCTGGGGGCCAGCGACATGAAGGCCGGGCTGGCGGTGATGCTGGAGCTGGCCCGCTGGCTGCACACCGGCCAGCACGAGCTGGCGCTGGAGCCCTGGTTCCTGCTCTTCGGGCAGGAGGAGATGGCGCTCGACGCGTCGCTGCTGCCCCAGGTCTTCGGCCGCTGTCCGTCTTTGCGCGAGGTCGGGCTGGTGCTGATGATGGAGCCGACGGCCAACGCCGTCCAGGCGGGCTGCCTGGGCAACATCATCGCCAGCCTCGAGTTCGAGGGCGTGGCCGCTCATTCCGCCCGACCCTGGCTGGGGCGCAACGCCATCCACGAGGCGGTGCGCGGCTTGCAGCCGCTGGCCGGAGCCGAGATCCGGGATGTCTCAGTCGGCGGCCTGGTCTTCCGCGAAGTGGTGAGCGTCACCACCATCCAGGGCGGGGTCGCCAACAACGTGGTCCCGGACCGCGTGACCTGCGGCGTGAACTTCCGCTATGCCCCCGACCGCACGCCGGAGGCGGCCGAGGCGCGGCTCCGGGAGCTCGCCGGGGCCGATGGTAGGCTCACGATCGTGAGCAACGCGCCGCCGGCCCCGGTCGCGATCGCCAACCCGCTCCTGGAGCGGCTGCGGGCGACGGGCGGCATGGCGCTGGAGCCCAAGCAGGCCTGGACGCCGGTGGCCGAGTTCGCACAGGCCGGCCTCGATGCGGTCAACTACGGCCCGGGCGACCCGGCGCTGGCGCACCGCCGCGACGAGCGGGTGGCGATCGCGGCGATGGAGGAATCCCTCGCCGTGCTCCAGCGCTTCCTGTCCGCATGACGATCCAGATCAACCCCGTGCTGGCGCGGATGCGCCCCTACCCGTTCCTGAAGCTGAACGAGGCCAAAAAGGCGGCCCTGGCGCGCGGCCTCAAGCTGATCGACTTCAGCGTCGGCGACCCCCACGAGCGCACCGACCCAGCGATCCGAGAGGCGCTGATCGAAAGCGTCGAGGAGCGCTCGCGCTACCCGATGTCGGAGGGCCTGCCGGAGCATCGAGAGGCGATCGCGGCCTGGATCCGGTCCCGCTACGGGGTCGCGGTCGACCCCCACCTGGAGGTGGTGCCCACGCTGGGCAGCAAGGAGGCCATCTTCAGCCTGGCCCAGGTCGTGATCGACCCCCAGTCGGAGCGCGACCTGGTGGTCGTGACCGAGCCCGGCTACCCGATCCCCGAGCGGGGAGCGGAGATGGTGGGCGCGCGTGTCCTGCGGCTGCCGCTGCTGGAATCGAACCGCTTCCTACCCGACCTCTCGGCGGTGCCGGCGGAGGAGTGGGACCGGATCGCGATCTTCTGGATCAACTACCCGAACAACCCGACCGCGGCGGTGGCGCCCCTCGCCTTCCTGGAGGACCTCGCGCAGCGGGCGGTGCGGCACGGCTTCGTGCTCGCCTCCGACGAGGCCTACAGCGAGATCTACTTCGGGGAGCCGACGCCTTCGGCGCTCCAGGTCTCCGACCGCTCCCACGTCGCGGTCTTCAACACCCAGAGCAAGCGCTCCTCGATGACCGGCTACCGGGCCGGCTTCGTCGCCGCGGCGCCCGAGCTTGTGCATGCGCTCAAGCTGTACCGGCCGCTGAACGGGACCGCGGTGCCGGAGTTCATCCAGCGCGCATCCATGGCGGCGTGGGGGAGGGAGGACCACGTGGCGGCCATGCGCTCCGTCTACGCCGAGAAGCGGGCGCTCTTCGTGGCCTTCTTCAGGCGCAAGGGGATCCGGATCGCAGGGTCCGAGGCCACCTTCTACCTGTGGTCGGAAGTGCCCGCCGGGGAAACCTCGGAGGCCTTCGCCAGCCGCCTGCTGGAGGCTGGCGTGGTGGTGGCGCCGGGCTCGTTCTTCGGCGACGCCGGGGAGGGCTATTTCCGGCTGGCGCTGGTGCCCACGGTCGAGGATTGCCGGCGCGCCACCGAGCTCCTGGAATCGGTCCTCTGACCACCGACCTGGCGGCGGTGGTCGACCGCGCCTACGACGACCCGTCGACGCTTGACGAGTCGGGTGTGCGGCAGGCGGTGGAGCGCACGATCGCCCTGCTCGACCGCGGCGAGGTGCGGAGCGCGGAGAAGGGGCCCGAAGGCTGGGTCGTCAACGACTGGGTGAAGAAGGCGATCCTCCTCTACTTCCGCCTGCGCGGCATGGAGACGATCGAGCTCGGGCCGTTCGAATACCGCGACAAGATCCCCCTCAAGCACGGCCTGGAGGCGGCCAAGGTGCGGGTGGTGCCGCCCGGGGTCGCCCGCTATGGCTCCTTCCTGTCCGAAGGCGTGATCCAGATGCCTTCCTACGTGAACATCGGGGCTTGGGTAGGGCCGGGGACCATGGTCGACACTTGGGCGACGGTCGGCTCCTGCGCCCAGATCGGGGCCCGCGTGCACCTCGCCGGCGGCGTCGGGATCGGCGGCGTGCTGGAGCCGGTCAACGCGCGGCCGGTGATCATCGAGGACGACGCTTTCATCGGGTCGCGCGCGATCGTGACCGAGGGGGTGATCGTGGGCGCGGGGGCGATCCTGGGGGCCAACGTGGTGCTGACCGGCTCGACGCCGGTGGTCGACGTGACCGGCTCGGAGCCGGTCGAGCACCGGGGCGCGGTGCCGCCCAACGCGGTGGTGGTGCCGGGCACGCGCGTCAAGAGGTTCCCGGCCGGGGAGTTCGGCGTGGCGACCGGCCTGATCATCGGGTGGCGCAGCGCGCGCCAGGAAGCGCGGGTCTCCCTGAACGACGCGCTGCGCGAGTTCGACGTTTCGGGCTAGGTGTCCGTCACCTAGTTCTTCATGAAGCGCATGACACCCTTGACCAGGCCCACGACCTGGGCGTCGGGCGCCACGATCGGCTCGTAGTCGTCGTTCTCCGGCAGCAGGCGCACGGTGCCGTTGCGCCGGTCCAGCCGCTTGACGGTGGCTTCACTGTCGACCATGGCAACGATGATCTGGCCGTTGTCAGCGCTGGGCTGCGGCCGGACCAGGACCAGGTCGCCGTCGAGGATGCCGGCGTTGACCATGGAGTCGCCGCGGACCTTGAGCAGGAACCAGCCGTCCTGCGCCAGCTGGTCGGAGATGAGGATGTGGTCCTCGATGTTCTGCTCGGCCAGGATCGGCGTGCCGGCGGCGACGTTGCCGACCAGCGGCAGCCGGACCGCGCCCTTGGCGACCTCCTCCTCCCGGGCGTCCCTGACCAGCTGGACGGTGCGCGACTTGCTGGGGTCGCGCCGGATCATGCCGCGCCGCTCGAGCTGGTTGAGATGGTTGTGGACGGTGGAGCTGGACGACAGCCCGACCGCCTCGCCGATCTCGCGCACGCTGGGCGGATAGTTCCGGGTGCGGCTGACATGCCGGATGTACTCGAGGATCCGGGACTGCCGGTCGGAGAGTTCTTCGTTCAATTGCTACCTCGTGGAAAGAGTGCTGAGCCGGATGAGGCGAGGCCCATCCTAGCACCGAACAAGTGATCGCGCAAACTTTTGTTCGTCGCTGCTTGACTGCGAACCTATGTTCGGGCTAATCTTTCGAGCGAACGAATGTACGCACCGGCTGCGCGTCGCATCTTCCTGGTCCTTGGTGCGCTCCTCTTCCTGTCCGCCGCCTGCGCCCGAGCGGCCTGGGGCAGCACGCCCACGGCCTACGACATGGTGACGGTGCACGCCGGCGACACGGTGTGGACGATCGCGGCTCAGCGTTATCCGGGCGCGGACACCCGCGACAAGGTGGGGGAGATCATGTCCGCCAACGGGCTGCACGACCCCATGCTGCTGCCGGGCCAGCACCTGAAGGTGCCTGCCGGCTAGGGCGGCTACCCTTGGCCGGGTGGGCCTCCAACTCGTCACCCGGCGCGGCTGTCACCTCTGCGAGGAGGCCGAGCGCATCCTGGGCGCCCGGGGGGTGGCGTTTGAGGCGGTCGACGTCGACCAGGACGCCGAGCTCTCGCGGCTCTACGATTTCCGCGTGCCGGTCCTGCTGCAGGACGGTCGGCCGCTGGCCGAAGGCAAGCTCGATTCGCCGGCTATCGATCGCGCGCTGGGCCGGGTGCGGGTGCTACTCATCCAGGCGGCAGGACCCGACTCGGCCCTCGAGGTTCACCGACTCACCCAGCTGGCTTTCGGCGGCTACGGATGGCTGACGCCGCCTTCGGGGGCCCTGGCCGAGACCGAGGATGACGTGCGCCGTGATCTCCAGCAGCACGGTGGCGCGCTGGCCCGCCTGGCCGGAAGCGCGGTCGGCGCCCTGCGACTGCGCTTCGAGCCGAAGGCCCTGTGGGTTCGGCGGGTGGCGGTCGACCCTGCCCAGCAGGGGCATGGGGTGGGCCGGGAGCTCATGCGCTGGGCCGAGCAGCAGGCGGCCCAGCGCCGCCTGGCGGAGGTCCGGTTGGGCGTGCGCGAGCAGCTGCCGGGGAATCGTGCCTTCTACGAGAAGCTCGGCTACCGCGTGATCCAGGAGCACCTCAGGCCCGGCACCAGGGAGGTGCACTGGTTCGAGATGAGCCGGGCGGTGGGGGGCACCGGAGAGTAGGTCTCAGACCCCAGCCCTACCAGGTCATGGTGCGGCACGTTTCGTCACATACAGCGCGTTTCGGCAACGAGCGCATTTCAGCACTGTGTGGAGTATTGTGTCGCCATGATGGCTGACCGGATACCGGAGGCGGGGGCGATCCTGGCCGCCCGCGCGCGCCTGGGATTGACCCAGCCGCAGTTCGCCGCGCGCCTCTCCGAGGAGCTCGGCCGGCGCGTCGACCGCACCCAGGTGGCGAAGTGGGAAGCCGGCGTCTACCGGCCGCGCCCGCACGTGGTGCTGGCCGCGGCCCGGCTCGTCAGCCTCACGCTGAGCCAGCTGATGGCGGAGGGGGAGCACCTGGGGGAGCGGCGCCCGAACCGGCGCCTGCGACCCACGGGGGCGTCACCGCTCAGCCTCGCTCAGCCCAAGGAGCAGGTGAAGGCGCTGCTCGAGCTCGGCTTCACGCTCCCCGAAGCGATCGAGCTGGTTCGGGCGCAGCCGGCGCCGGCGACAGCACGCGGCTCGAGCTGAACAGGGCGAGGCCCAGGGTCAGCCAGATCAGCACCCCGACTCCGACCCGCTTCGGCGTGTGATCCGGGCCGCTGGGCAACGGAATCGCCCACCAGGCGATGGCGATGATGGCCAGGGTCACGGCGCCGAGGACGACGCCGCGCCGAATCCCGCGCGGCAGATAGGTGAGACGGCCGCCCCGGCCGATCACGCTCTGGACGAAGAGGAAGCCCAAGACCCAGGCCACGCCGAGCCCGATCGCGAGCGCGCGATATCCCGTCCCCAGGCCCCATGCCACCCCGATGGCCGCCACCAGGGCGAGGTGCACCGCCCCGATCGCGATCGCGGTCTTCACGACTGGCTGAGTCTAGGGGGCATCGAACCGCCGGGGCCTCGTAAGCTTGCCGGCCGTGGCAGATGAGGAGTGGCTGGTGGAGGTCTTCGTGCTCGCGGCGCCCGGCCAGCTGCGGCGAGACGCAGACCATGCCCGATTCGTCGATGCCGTCCCCGAGGTCGAGGCCATGGCCTCCGAACCGTTCCACTACTTTCTGCGCCTGACCACGTCCGACCCGGTCGAGGCGCGGCTGGTGGCGCGAGCGAAGGCGGAGGAGTTCTTTCCGCCGTCCATTTACGAGGTGGAGTTCGGCAGCGCCCCGGAGCACGAGTAGGGGGGCTGGCCGCCTCGCTCAATGCTGTCGATAATCACCGTTTAGAATAGCAACATCGAGAGCGGTTGCCTCTTGTGCCGGCAGATTAGGCTATCCCGTTGCCTTTGAAGCCCTCTTGTGCCGGCACATGAGGGCGCGGCGGCCGCTCTCAGGCGCTCTCGGCCAGGCGGCGCGGTGCCAGCCAGTCGCCGACTAGCTCGGCAGGCGCGTCCTCGAGTCCGCGCAGAAAGAACACCAACGGCAGTGCGGCATCCTTGAAGCGCTCACCGAGCCACTCGCGGTCGCCGGCCGGCCTCGCCAGCTCGGCGACCACCGACTCGATGGCTTTGAGCGAGCGCTCGACGTGGCGGTCCATGACGGCGCCCTCGGCCACCAGGGCATCGCCGGCGGCCTCCAGGTCGGTCCGCCAGGACCGCCGAACGTCATCGGCCAGCTGCAGCAGCCGCGCCCGAGCCAGCTGGGCCAGCTTGCCGTCGGCGGGCGCTGCCGCCAGCCGCTCCATGTACTCGCCGTGCACCCGGATCAGCCTCCGGAGCCGGACCTGTGTGGCCAACGTACGCATGTTCGCATCGACATCATAGCCGAACACCTGTTCGTTAGGCAAGGGGCGCCCGGCCGACGATCAGGTTGAAGAAGCCCAGGGCCCAGCGCCGGACCGAGATCACCTCCACTCCCGCCGCGCGCACCGTCGCCAGGGTCCGGCGGTTGAAGTGGTCGGCATCCAGGCGCACCGTCAGCGGGTTGATCAGGTCCTGGAGCAGGGCTACCGGCAGCAGGTGCGAGCGCACGTGCTCGAAGAAAACCATGGGCGCCCCCGGACGGGCGACGCGCAGGCCCTCCCGGACCGCGCTCGCAGGGTCCGGGATCGTGCACAGGCAGAGGTTGAAGGCGACCGAATCGAAGGCCGCATCCCCGAAGGGGAGCGCCTGGGCGTCCTCTTCGACCAGCTGCACAGGCCTCCCCAGCTCGGCCGCTCGCCGGCGGCAGATATTCAGCATCACGCGCGAGAGGTCCACGCCCGTGACCCGCACCGAGGCGGGGTAGAAGGGCAGCCCGAGGCCCGATCCGATGCCCACCTCGAGCAGGTGCCCGGTGACCGTCTCCCCCACCTTCCGGCGGGCGTCGCGCGTCAGCCAGTCGGCCAGGCCGATGCCGCGGTCGTATCGCTGCGCGTTGCGGTTGTAGTTCTTGCGAATCCGCTTGAGACCCGCGCGGCGGCGATGCTCCGGAGTCACTTCTCCGGGGCGAAGATCGCGCACAGCCCGCGGATCAGGGCCTCCAGGTCGACCTCGGGATCGACCAGGAAATGCGAGGTGGTCTCGTACACGGCGCCCACGACGGCCCGGCCGAAGACCTCGGGGTCGATCTCGCGGTAGAAGGGGTCGCCGGCCCCGTGCGCCCGCACCTCCGCCTCCACGATGTGAGCGAAGCGCCCCAGCACCCGGTGCCGCGCCTCCTCGACCGCCAGGTTGACGCCCACCGACTCGACCAGCAGCACCCGCGCCAGCTGGGCGCGCGCAGCGCAGTAGCGGACGAAGTGCGCGATCCCGCGGCGCAGGCGCTCTCGGTGATCCGCGCCGGCGGCGCTGAAGTCGAAGACCTCCGCGATCAGCGCGCCGCCCTGCTCTTCCAGGAGGTCGCGCACGCAGTCCTCCTTGGAGGTCCAGAACTCGTAGAAGGCCGACTTCGAGGTCCGCGCCCCGGCCACGATGTCATCGACCGAGGTCTCGTTGAAGCCATCGGCGGCGAACAGGCGCAGGGCCGCTTCGGCCAGGCGCTGCTTACGCGCCTCGCGCCGCTCTTCGCGATTCCCCACCACCGTGGCCATGAGGTCCCCCCGCTTAGTTGCTGGCCAGCGTCCTCGAGATCACCAGCCGCTGGATCTCCGACGTCCCCTCGAAGAGGGTGTAGATCTTGGCATCCCGGTGCCACTTCTCGACCGGGAACTCGCGAATGTAGCCGTAGCCGCCGCAGATCTGGATCGCCTGCTCGGTGACCTTGACCGCGACCTCGCCGGCCTTGAGCTTGGACATGGAGCCCTCGGCCTTCTTGAACTCGCCCCCGTTGCGGCTCTCCCAGAGCGCCCGCCAGATCAGGCCGCGTGCGGCCTCGATCTCGGTCGCCATGTCGGCCAGCATGAAGCCGATCGCCTGGTTCTCGATGATCGGCTTCCCGAACTGCTTGCGCTCCTTGGCGTACTGGAGGGCGAACTCGAAGGCCGCCCGCGCGATGCCCAGCGCTTGCGCGGCGACGATCGGGCGGGTGCCCTCGAACGTCTTCATGGCCGCGTTGCCGCGCGAGTGCTGGCCGGAGCGCGCCCGCTCCAGCTTGGCCTCCAGCTTGTCCTCGCCGCCGAGCAGGCAGTCGCTGGGCACCTTCACGTCCTGGAGGATCACGGTCGCCGTGTGCGAGGCGCGGATCCCCATCTTTTTCTCTTTCTTGCCCTGGCTGAGGCCGGGCGTCCCCGGCGGGACCACGAAGGAGGCCTGGCCGCGGCTGCCGAGCTCGGGGTCGACCGAGGCCACCACCACGTGCACGTCGGCGATGCCGCCGTTGGTGATGAACACCTTCTCGCCGTTGAGCACCCAGCCGCCGTTCTGCCTGATGGCCCGCGTCTTGTAGGCGGAGACGTCGGAGCCGGCGTCGGCCTCGGTGGCGCAGAAGGCGCCCAGGGCCGGCTTCTCGGGCGTGCCGTAGCAGGCCGGGATCCACTTCGAGATCTGCTCCGGGGTGCCCTGGTTGAAGAGGGCGGCCACCGGCAGGCCGGTGCCCTGAATGGCGAGAGCGATCCCCGCGCAGCCCCACGTCAGCTCCTCGGCGACCAGCGCGGGCATGATGCCGGTGCTGTCGGCGAAGGTCTGGCCCAGGAACTCGTGTGAGTAGAGCCCGATCTCGGCCGCCTTCTTGACGACCGGCCAGGGGAACTCTTCCTTCTCGTCGTACTCGTGGGCCACGGGACGGATCTCCCGCTCCGAGAAATCGTGGACCCAGTCCCTGATCTCGCGCTGCTCGTCGGTGAGCTCGAATGAAACTCCCACTTGGTCAGGTCTCCCTCTTGCGCTTGCTAGTACGAAATCGTACTGCCCTTGTGGGCATAACAGTACGGCCGCCCGATGCACGGCGTCAATGCTTTAACGCGAACGATCGAGGAGCTTGGTCAGCGCGTATACGGAATGCAGGTGCGGAAGCTCCATCCCCAGGCGCTCGCCGAGCTCGCAGACTGCCCCCACCAGCGCCTCCACCTCCAGCGGGCGGCCGGCCTCCAGGTCCTGCAGCATCGAGGTCTTGTGCTCGCCGACCGCGAAGCCGGCCTCCAGGCGGCGGTCGAGGCCGATCTCGATCTCGATGCCCAGGCCCCGGGCCACCGAGTCCACCTCCTCCATCAAGGCTCGGACCAGGTCCCTCGTCTCCGGCAGGGCGCCGATCTGGGCCAGGCTGGCCCGGGTCAGGGCGCTGACCGGGTTGAAGGTGGCGTTGCCCAGCAGCTTGAGCCAGATCTCCTGCCGGATCCGGGTCTGCACGGGCGCCTTGAGGCCGGCGCCGGCCAGCGCCTTGCCGACAGCCGATGCCCGCTCCGAACGCGACCCGTCGGGCTCGCCCAGCGTGAACCGGGTGCCCTCCAGGTGCTCGACCACGCCGGGCTCGAGCAGTGAGGTCGCCGGGTACACGATGCAGCCCAGCACCGATTCGATCGGGATGTGGTCCGCGACCACCCCGCCCGGGTCCACCGTCTCCAGGCGGGTGCCGGCCAGCGGCCCCTGGTAGCGCTGGAAGTACCACCAGGGGATCCCGTTCTGGGCGGTCACCAGCGTCGCGCCGGTCCGCAGCGCCGCTCCCAGCGCCGGCGCCACGGCGGGCAGCGAGTGCGCCTTCAGGGTCACGAAGACCACCTCGGCGGACCCGACCGCCCCAGCCAGGTCGTCCGTGCACTCGGGCCGGGCCGTGAATTCGGAGCCATCCGCCTCCCGGACGATCAGCCCGCGCTCGCGCATGGCCGCCAGGTGCGGTCCGCGCGCCACCAGTACCACGTCGGCGCCGGAGCGGGCCAGGCAGGCGCCCAGGTAGCCGCCGGTGGCGCCGGCGCCCACGATCGCGAAGCGGGTCATTCTCGCGTGAAGGCGCTGGCCACGTGCCGACGCTGCACCTTGCCCGTGGCGGTGCGCGGGATCTCGTCGACGATGTGGAAGCGGCGCGGCACCTTGAACTCGGCCAGCCGCTCCCGGGCCCAGGCCGCCAACTCCTTCTCGGACACCGGCTCGTAGAGCACCACGGCGACCGCCACCTCCTCGCCCCAGGCCGGGTGGGGCACCCCGAAGGCCACCGCCTCCTTGACCTTGGGATGCGCCTCCAGCACCTCGTCGATCTCCCGCGGTGCGATCTTCTCGCCGCCGCGGTTGATCAGCTCCTTGATGCGGCTGACCAGCTCCAGGTAGCCGTCGGCGTCGAGGCGGCCGGCGTCGCCCGTGCGGAACCAGCCGTCGATGAAGGAGCTGGCGTTGGCCTCCGGGTTGCCCTCGTAGCCGTCGATCACGTTGGCCCCCCGGATCGCCACCTCGCCGTCCTCCAGGATCCGGATCTCGACCCCGGTGCCGGGACCGACGGTCCCCGGCTTGCGGGGCGCCGGCGGCAGCGGGTTGGAGGCCATCTGGTGCGCGGCCTCGGTCATCCCGTAGGCGTCCAGCACCGGCACCCCCAGGCGCGACTCCATCTCCGCCATGAAGGCCGGCGCCAGGGTCGAGGAGCAGGAACGCACGAACCGGAAGCGCTCGCTGCCCGCCGGCCGGCCTTCGCCGGCCCGCAGGAGGATCAGGTGGTGGAAGGTGGGCGAGGCGCTGTACCAGGTCGGCCGGTTGGTCTTCGCCGCCGGCCAGAAGCCCAGCGGCGTGAAGCGCGCGGGGGCCAGCACGGTGCCGCCGCTGGCGAACGTGGAGAGAGTCGAGGCCATCAGCCCGTGCACGTGGAAGAGCGGCATCACGCACATGGAGACGTCGTCCGGCGACAGCCCGTAGGTGGCGACGATGTTGGCGGTCGAGGCCAGCAGGTTGCGATGGCGGAGCGGGACCCGCTTGGGGCGGCTGGTGGTGCCCGAGGTGTGCAGCACCAGCGCCACCTCGTCCGGGCCCGGGGGCTGGACGTCGGCCCGGCCGCCCTCCATCTCCAGCCGGCGCGAGGCGTCGAAGGCCGCGTCGACGACGCGTCCCCTCTCCCCCATCGCCTTGCGCGCCGCCGGCATCGTCCCCGGCGGCAGCAGTAACAGGCGGGCCTCGGTGTCCTCCAGGTAGAAGGCGAACTCGTCCTCGGTATAGGCAGGGTTGAGCGGGCAGGCGGTGCCCGCCAGCGCGGCGGCCAGGAAGAGCACGATCGCCTCGGGGCCGTTGGGGAAGGCGAGGGCCACCCGGTCGCCGCGGCCCACGCCGAGCCCGGCCAGGCGCGAGGCCGCGTCCTCCACCGCCGAGCGCAGCTGGGCGTAGGTGAAGCTGGGGCCGTCGGGGATCACCAGCGCCGGGTGGCCGTCCGCGCCGGCGAGCGTCTCCTGCAGGGTCCCGTTCACGAGGAGACAGTTTCCGACTTGCGCGGCCAGAGCCGGTAGGCGGCGAAGAAGAGCATGAGCGCGAAGGCGCGGGCCAGGACCTCGCGCGGCAGGTGGAGGGCGACCAGCGCGCCCAGCACCGCGCCCGCGGTGGCGCCGACGGCCATGTAGAGGGCGGCGCGCCGCAGCACGTTGCCGCGGCGGTCGTGGGTGATCGCCCCCACCACCGAGGTCGGGATGATGGCGGCCAGCGAGGTGCCCTGGGCGACGTGCTGGCTGAGCCCGAAGCCGAGGGTCATGACCGGCACCAGCAGGATCCCACCCCCCACGCCCAGGATCCCGCTGGCGATCCCGACGAACAGCCCGGCCACAACCGTGAGGAGGTCGCGGAGCATCAGGGCGAGACCAGCTCTTTGAGCCCGACCACCAGCAGCGCCACGGCGAAAGCCATCCGCAGGGGGCGCTCGGGGATCCGCATCATGAGCCGGGCGCCGAGGTAGGCGCCGCCGGCGGAGCCCAGCACCAGGAGCGCGGCGAAGCGCAGGTCGACCTGCGGGCGCGCCGAGCCGAAGTAGTAGATGAGGGCGCCCACCAGGGCGCCCGGGATGATCGCCGCCAGCGAGGTGCCGTGCGCGTGGTGCTGGTCCACGCGGGCGAACATCACCTGCAGGGGGACGAGGGCAAACCCGCCCCCCACTCCGAGCAGACCTCCCAGCAGACCGGCGGCGAAGCCGATCAGCGTGAAGGTGGGGGCTATTCCCGGGTCTCGGAAGCGGGAGGCGGAGCCGGGGCCGGCGCCGGGGTCGGCGTGAAGGCGGACACGGAGTGGTGCCGGAACTGCACGTTCTCGGCCGCCGCCAGCGTCTTGTCCTTCTTCTGCTTCTTCTTCTTCTTGTCTTCGCGCCCGCGGTTGTCGCGACTCTTGGCCATCTACGTCTCCTTCGCCTCGGATTCTAGGGAGAGCACGAGCTCTCGCAAAAACGACTCCACGTCCGTCACCAGGCCGATCGATTGCCAGGAGCCACGGTCCGCCAGCTTGGTCACCACGGCCGGGTTGATGTCCACGCAAACCGTGCGCACCCCGGCCGGCAGCAGGTTGCCGGTGGCGATCGAGTGCAGCATGGTCGAGAGCATCAGCGCCAGGCGCACCCCGGGCACCGCCTCCCGCATCCGTTTCTGGGCTTCGACCATGTCGGTCATCACGTCGGGCAGCGGGCCGTCGTCGCGCACGCTGCCCGCCAGCACGATGTCGACGCCGTGGTCGATGGCGGTCTTCATCACGCCTCGGGTCAGCTGGCCGGAGTCCACCATGGCCTTGAGGGAGCCGGCCGCGCGCACGCGATTGATGGCGCGCATGTGGTGCTCGTGGCCGTGCTCGATCGGCAGCCCGCTCTCCAGGTTAACCCCGAGCGCGGTCCCGAAGAGCGCGGCCTCGACGTCGTGCACGGCCAGGGCGTTGCCCGCGAAGAGCACCTGCACGTAGCCCATCTCGATCAGCTGGGACAGGTAGCGCCCGGCGCCGGTGTGGACCACCGCGGGTCCGCTCACGACCAGGATCCGGCCGCCCTCGGCGTGCACCTGCCGCATCTCGTCCGCGATCTTCGAGATCAGCTGCTTCTTCGGCTTCTCGGCCGAGACCTCGCTGGCCATGAAGGTGAAGATCTCGGTCTGCCGCGAGCGCTCCAGCGGCACCAGCCGGACACCTCCGTGGCCGACCACCACCTGCAAGCCGGGCAGTGCTTCATAGAAGGGGATGCAGCGCGCGCTGCCCTCCGCCTCATCGACGGCGATCGCGCAGTCCATCTCCTGCTTCTGGACCGGGAGCCACCTGCCGCCGACCAGGATGTAGGTCGGGAGGTTGGTGGTGGAGTAGAAGCCTTCCGGATAGACGCCCTGCTGCTCGATCGGCACCAGCTTGACGGGCGACTCCTCGGCGGCCACCGCACCCAGCTCCTTGGCCCGGCGCACGATCCGGTCCAGGGTCTCGGGGTCGGCCGCCACCACCTCCATGCGGCAGTGGGAGATGTCGTCCTTGTGCTGGCCCACGCGCAGCTCCTCGATGTTGAAGTTGCCGCCCAGGTCCATGACCAGGTCCATGACCTGGGGCAGCATCATCGAGTCGATGATGTGGCCCTCCAATATCAGCAGCGTCCGGTGCCGCATCTCCGTGTTCATACGGCGGCGAGGACGGAGTTGATCGCTTCCTTGAGCTCCCGGGCGGCGGCGCCCGGGTCGTCGGCATAGAGAACCGAGCGCGAGCTGGCGATCAGGCACGACGCCTCGTCGCCGTTCCAGGCCGCGCGCACCGAGGCTTGGAGATCTCCTCCCTGGGCGCCGACGCCGGGGATCAGGAACGGCAACTTGCTGGCTGCCCGCACCTCGCGAATCTGGTCCGGCGCGGTGGCGCCCACCACCAGGGCCACGTTGCCCTCGGCGTTGTGGCGCGCGGCCAGCTCGGCCACCCGGAGGTAGAGCGGCCGGCCGCCGGCGTCCAGGTGCTGGAGGTCGGCCGCGCCCGGGTTGGAGGTCCGGCAGACGACGTACACGCCGCGGTCGGCGTAACGCGTGAACTCGGCGATGGAATCGCTGCCGTGGTAGGCGTGGATGGTGCAGGCGTCCATGTCCAGGGTCTCGAATACGGCGCGCGCGTAGGCGCGCATGGTGTTGCCCAGGTCGGCGCGCTTGGCATCGAGCAAAACCGGGATCCGGCTCTTGTCGATGTGGCCGCGCAGCTCCAGTAGCGCGCTCCAGCCGTCGGGACCGTACTGCTCCCAGAAAGCCGAGTTCGGCTTGTAGCAGCAGGCGTGGTCGGAGGTGCGGTCGACGACCTCCATGCAGTGCCGGAGCGCGCCCGCCGCGCCGCCCGGGATGCGCTCGGGGTCGGGGTCCAGGCCCACGCAGAGCTGCGTGCGGCGATCGCGCGCGGCGCCCCGCAAGCGGTCGAAGTATGTCGTCACACGCGTGCCCGCTGCTTCTCGAACTGCGCCAGCACGTCCTGCGCGGCGGGTGGCTGGCGCAGCTGTTCGGCCAGCTTCCGGGCTTCGGTCCAGTCCGTCGCCGCGGCCAGGAAGGGCACGGCACGATCGAGGTCGTAGGCGGTCCGCCGCAGGTCCACGTCCGGCCCCAGCAGCGCCCAGCAAGCCGTGGTCCGGCCGTACGGCATGCCCACGCTGCCGGCGTTGACCAGGCGGTGGGAGGAGAGGCGCCGGTCACCCTGGACGTGGATGTGGCCGTAGACCACGACCGGGGGCGCGCCCTGCAGCTCAGCCTCCACCTCGGCGTCGGGCGTGAGGGGCGTGATGATGTCCTCGTCCGAGCGGGGAGTGGCGTGGCAGAAGAGGACCGGCCCGAGGCCGTCGATGTCGAGCTCCACGGTCGGCTCGAAGGCGGCCAGGAAGTCGCGATCGGCGCGCGCCAGCTTGCCCGCGGCGGCCTTCGTCATCTGGTATTTGCTGTCGCGCGCCCCATCGAAGACCTCGATCATCTCGCGCTCGCAGTTGCCGGCCACGAAGCGCGTGTCGGCCAGCCCGCGCACCCGGTCCAGCACCTCGACCGGGTACCAACCGGCGGCCAGGTCGCCGCCGAACACGATCACGTCCGGCCGCTCGCGCTCGACCTCCGCCAGCACTGCCTCCAGCGCCGGCAGGTTGCCGTGAACGTCGTAGAGTGCGGCGACCTTGCGGGCTTTCACGTGCGGGCGTAACGCGCGGCTTTGTCCGCCACCTTGCGCTTGCCGCGCTCCACCATCCGGCAGTACGCGCAGGTCTCGGCGGTGGTCGGTTGGCCGCAGCTGGCACACTCGCGCAGCACCACCGGTTCGGCGCCCTTGACCGCCTTGCGGCCCTCCTTGAGGAAGCCGACCAGGAACCGGTGCTTGGCGCCGGGCTGCGACTCCTCCAGGCGGTTGAGAAGGTCCTTGTACTCGAGGGACTTGGCCCCCTTCGCCATCGGGCACTCCTCGAGGATGTAGTCGATGCGCTCGATCACCGCGTAGGCCGCGGTGTCCCTCTCGGCCAGGCGGTAGAGCGGCTTGACCTTGCGCACCAGCTTGGGATGCGTCGACTCCAGGACAGGTCCCTGGCGGCCGAGGTAGTCGGTCTGCCAGTGCACGACGTTGCCGAACAGCGTGGCGGCCTCGTCGTCGAGGTTGTGGCCGGTGGCCACCACCGGGTAGCCGAGGTCGCCCGCCAGCTTGTTGAAGTGGTAGCGCTTCACCGTCCCGCAGGACGCGCACGGCTTGCCGCCGCGCTGGTCGGCCAGGTCGGGGACCTTGAACCCCTCATCGCCCTCCAGGTCGACCTGGTGGAGGGTCAACCCGTGCTTGGCGGCGAAGGCCTCGCTCTTCTCCTGGGACCGCCGCGAGTAGTCGGCGATGCCCAGCCGGATGTACATGCCGTCGGCCTGGTAGCCGAGCGTGTTCAGCGCGTGCCAGAGCGCCAGCGAGTCCTTGCCGCCGGAGATGGCGACCAGCACCCGCTGGTCGCGCTTGAACATGTGGTCGTGGGTGACCACCCGCTCGACCTGGTCTCTGAACCAGCCGGGGTAGCAGCCCGCGCAGAAAGCCGAGCGGTGCCGGCGCACCTCGACGTTGGCCGGCTTCCGGCACTTGATGCACCGCATTACCCCCTCCCCTCCGGGGAGGGTTGGGGTGGGGGCGCCCCTCCGGAAATCACCGGGATCACGTCCACCGCGTCCTCCGCCTTCAGGCGCACGTCGCGGGTCAGGATCTCCTCGTCGCGCACCACCAGGTAGGCGTCGGAATGCAGCCCAAGACGCTTCAGCAGCTCGGCCACGGTGGCGGCCTCCAGCTCCTGAGTTCGCCGGTCGGGGAGGATGGTCACCCGCACGCGCCCCATGCTAGAGGTCCCGGTCGGGGGAGCACGCCGGATCTTCGCCGCCTGGATCGGCCGATGCATGCGTCACGGGGCCCGGCCCGTCGTCGTCACGCAGCTTTAGCTGCGCTCCTCCTAGGTCCACCCGTTCCTTCGCCTCGGCCCGCCCAGACGACGAATCTCTCGGGTGCCCCCCCCAACCGGTACCTCCGTGGCCCGGCCGGGGCAGAATGAGGCCGTGGAGACCCACCTGGCGCGGCCGCTGCGGGTGGCGCTGGCCCAGTTCAACAGCACGGTCGGCGACCTCGGCGGCAACACCGAGAAGATCGTCGACTGGATCGGGCGCGCCCGCAAGCAGAAGGCCGACCTGGTCGTCTTCCCCGAGCTGGCGCTCACCGGCTACCCCCCCGAGGACCTGCTCCTCAAGCCGAGCTTCATCCGCGACAACCTCCAGCACCTGGACCGAGTGGTGGCCGCTAGCAAGGGGATCGCGGCGGTGGTCGGCTTCGTCGACCTCGACCTGGACATCTACAACGCCGCCGCCTTCATCCACGACGGCGACCTCAAAGGCGTCTACCACAAGGTCTACCTCCCCAACTACGGCGTCTTCGACGAGGAGCGCTACTTCCAGCGCGGCCGGACCTGCCCGATCTTCGAGTTCGGCGGGGTGCGGATCGGGGTCAGCATCTGCGAGGACGCCTGGTACCCCAGCGGACCGCTCTCGGTCCAGGCC
>DATCNF010000151.1:0-5017 GCA_036565325.1 Candidatus Dormiibacterota bacterium
CGCCCACCCCGGTGGCCGCGCCCTGGTAGGGCTCGATCGCGCTCGGATGGTTGTGCGACTCGACCTTGAAGACGACCGCCCAGCCCTCGCCCACGTCGACGGCGCCCGCGTTCTCGCCGGGGCCCTGGAGGACGCCCTCGCCCTGGGTGGGCAGGCGGCGGAGCAGGGGCTTGGAGGTCTTGTAGGAGCAGTGCTCTGACCAGAGCACCCCGACCATGCCCAGCTCGACGTCGTTGGGCTCGCGGCCCAGCTTCTCGACCAGCACCCGGTACTCGTCGCGCGAGAGCGCGACCTCCTTGAGTTTCCGATCATCGATGGCCACGCTCATGCCGTCAGCACCTTGGCCGCCGACTCCATCACCGAGCGGAAGAGGAAGATGCCGTCGGCCGAGCCGACCTCGGCCTCGGCGGCGCGCTCGGGGTGGGGCATCATGCCGAGCACGTTGCCGCGCTCGTTGACGATGCCGGCGATGTTGTGGATCGAGCCGTTGGGGTTGGCCGCGGGAACCACGAAGCCGCGCTCGTCCGCGTACCGGAAGACGACCTGGCCGCGCTGCTCGAGCCGCGACAGGGTGGGCGGATCGGCGAAGTAGTTGCCTTCCCCGTGGGAGATCGGAAGGCGCAACACCTGGCGCCGCTCGACCAGCGAGTTGAAGGCGGTGTCGGTGCGCTCGCAGACCAGGTTGGTCCACTCGCAGCGGAACTGGAGCGCGTCGTTGCGGATCAGTGCGCCGGGCAGCATGCCTGCCTCGCAGAGGATCTGGAAGCCGTTGCAGATGCCCCAGACCAGCCCGCCGCGCTCGGCGAACTCGGCCACCGACTCCATCACGGGCGAGAAGCGGGCGATGGCGCCCGTGCGCAGGTAGTCGCCGTGGCTGAACCCGCCGGGCAGGATCACGCAGTCCGCGCCTTTGAGGTCCCGGTCCTTGTGCCAGAGATAGCGGAGCTCGGCTCCCAGCACCTGGTCGATCACCCACCCACAGTCCCGGTCGCTCCAGGTGCCCGGGAACACGACTACGCCGAACCTCAACCCGTGGGCACCTCCGCGGGGGCTTCTTCGACCTCGAAGCGGAAGTCCTCGATCACGTGGTTGGCGAGCAGCTTGCGGCACATCTCCTCGACCCGCTCCCGCGCCTCGCGCTTATGCTCGGCGGTGACCTGGATCTCGATGTACTTGCCGACCCTCACCTCGGCCACCTCGTCGAAGCCGAGGGTGCGCAAGCCCTGCGCCACGGTCAGGCCCTGGGGGTCGTTGACCACCGGCTTGGGGGTCACCACCACCCGGGCCAGCCAGGTGGCCGTGGTCACTCCAGGGGCCCCCGAAAAATCGCCAGATTTTTTGGGGATCTCATTCGTTGCGCCCCTTGGGTGGGAAGAGCGGCTTGCCGACGATGCGCTGGTAGGCGGTGAGGTAGCGGTCGCGGGTCTGGGCGACCACCGCCTCCGGCAGCTCCGGCGGCTTGGAGTTTTTGTCCCAGCCCGACCCTGACAGCCAGTCGCGGACGAACTGCTTGTCGTAGGAGGGAGGCGAGATCCCAAGCTGGTAACCGGCGGGATCCCAGTAGCGGGAGCTGTCGGGTGTCAGCGCCTCGTCGATCAGGATCAAGCGGTCGCCGATCTTGCCGAACTCGAACTTGGTGTCGGCCAGGATCAGGCCGCGGCGCTCGGCCAGCTCGGCAGCGTAGGCGAAGAGGGCCAGGCTGCGTTCCTTCAGGTTGTCGGCCAGCTTGGCGCCCACCTTCCGCTTCATCTGCTTGAAGGTGATGTTCTCGTCGTGCCCGGACTCCTCTTTGGTGGCCGGGCTGAAGATCGGCTGGGGCAGCTTCTGGCTCTCCACCATGCCCGCCGGCAGCTTCTCGCCGGCCAGCGTGCCCGACTCTTTGTACTCCGCCCAGGCGCTGCCGGCGAGGTAGCCGCGGACCACGCATTCGATGTCGATGCGCTTGGCCCGGCGCACGATCATGAACCGCCCGACCAGGTCCGCAGTGCGGTTCCGGAGCTCGGTGGGCAGGTCCGGGACCATGCCCGAGATCAGGTGGTTCTCCTGGAACTCGTGGGTCTGGCTGAACCAGAAGATCGACATCTGGGTCAGCACCTTGCCGCGGTCGGGGATGCCGTTGGGCAGCACATGGTCGAAGGCCGACAGGCGGTCGGTGGCGACCATCAGGAGCCGGTCGTCGGACAGCTCATAGGTGTCGCGAACCTTGCCCTTGGAGAAGACCGGCAGCTTGATGTCGGTCTCGGTGATCGCCGGCCCCGGTGTCACGCCTTCACCTTGACGGGTTCGGGGGAGGACCCCCGAGTGGCGGCCGGGCGAAGCCCTTCCCCCGCCACCCCCCGGTGCAATAGTCCTAACCGCTCGAAGGCGACGTCTACCTGCTCCAGGTCGGCGCTGGGATCGAAGAGCTCGTCCAGGCGGGCGCCGATGCGCTCCCCGACCTCGGCGCTCTCCAGCAGGTTGGCCCGGAAGCCACCCTCGCCGTCGATCGCGCGGTGGGCGGCGCTCTGGACCAGGCGGTAGGCGTCCTCGCGGCTGAGGCCGCTCTCCACGAGCGCCAGCAGGACCCGCTGCGAGAACACGACGCCGCCCCAGAGGTCGAGGTTGCGGCGCATCTGCTCGACGCGCACGTCCAGGCCCTTGATCACCTTCGCCAGCTGGATCGCCATGTAGTCGAGCAGGGCGCAGCCGTCGGGGAAGATCACCCGCTCGGCCGAGGAGTGGCTGATGTCCCGCTCGTGCCAGAGCGCCACGTTCTCGAGCTCGGTGGCCGCGTAGCCCCGCACCACCCGGGCCAGCCCGCAGATGCGCTCGGTGAGCACGGGGTTGCGCTTGTGCGGCATCGCGCTGGAGCCCTTCTGCTCGGCGCCAAACGGCTCCCGCGCCTCCGCGACCTCGCTGCGCTGCAGGTGGCGGATCTCGAGCGCGATCCGCTCCATGGTCGCGGCGGCCACCGCCAGGGCGTTCATGAAGGCGGCGTGGCGGTCGCGGGAGACGACCTGGGTGGAGACCGGGTCCACGCTGAGCCCGAGGCGAGAGCAGACATATTCCTCGACCCGGGGGTCGACGCTGGCGTGGGTGCCGACGGCGCCGCTGAGCTTGCCGGTGGCGGCCTCCGCGGTCGCGGCGGCCAGCCGCTCCCGCGCCCTATCCAGCTCCGCTACCCAGCCGGCGACCTTGAAGCCGAACGTGATGGGCTCGGCGTGGATGCCGTGGGTGCGACCGACCATCGGCGTTCGCCGGTGCTCCAGGGCCAGCCCGGCGCAGGCCTCGCGCAGCTTCCCCAGGTCGGCCTGGATCAGCTCGGCGCTCGCCTTGACCTGGAGCGCGAAGGCAGTGTCCACGACATCGGAGCTGGTGAGGCCGAGGTGGAGCCAGCGCGCCTCCGGCTGCCCGACCGTCTCGCCGACCACCGTCAGGAAGGCGATCACGTCGTGACCCACCGACTCCTCTACCTGCTGGATGCGCGCGACGTCGAACGACGCCTGGCGAATCTTGGGCAGCGCATCCCGCGGTACCCGGCCCAGCTCGGCCCATGCCTCGCAGGCCAGGATCTCGATGCGCAGCCAGAGCTCGAAGCGGTGCTCATCCGACCAGATCGCCCGCATCCGCGGTGGCGAGTAGCGCTCGATCAAGGGGCAGGGGAATTATAGATGGCGAACCGGGCGGCCACATCTTGTATTGGCTACGGTAAGTAGCCACAAGATGTGGTCCCGACGTGGCTTGGCCCCTCGGGAGTCGGGGCCTGACCCTGCTCGATAATCTCTGGGCGCATGGTCCTCCTCCGTAACTCCGCTCGCCGGTGACCGTTTGAACTGGGGACAAGGCGGATGAGCAGCCTGCCGACGCACGCCGACGAGACAGGTCTCGTGCAGCGCGCCAAGCTGGACCCGGCCGCGTTCGGGGAGCTCTACGACCGCTACTTCAGTCAGATCTACAGGTTCGTGTATTCGAGGGTCAGGGATCAGTCAGCAGCCGAGGACGTCACCTCAGAGGTGTTTGTGAAAGCCCTCCGCGGCATCGGCCGCTATCAGGACACGGGCCGTCCCTTCTCCGCCTGGCTCTACCAGATCGCCGTCAACGCCGTGAACGATCGCTACCGCTCGCTCCGCCCCACCGAGGACATCGACAGCCAGATCTCGATCTCCACCGGCGGCCCCAGCCTTGACGAGATCGCCATTCAGAACGAGGAGGTGCGCCGGATCTGGACGCTGGTCGAGACCCTGCCCGGGCCGCAGCGCACGGCGATGGTCCTCAAGTTCCAGGAAGACATGAAGATCGACGACATCGCCGCGGTGATGGGCAAGAGCCCAGGCGCCGTGAAGCTGCTCATCCACCGGGGCGTGACTCGCCTCCGTGAGAACGTGGGCGCCCCCGCGAGGCGTCCGCAATGAGCCGCTGGGTCGGGGACATGGAGGAGCTCGACGAGCTCTTCCCGGATCCCCAGGACCGCCGGCTGGCGGCCATCCTGACCTCGGTCCAGGCACCCGAGGTCACGGCCGATCCCGCGTTCCGCTCGCAGCTGCGGCGGCAGCTGATGCAGGAGGCCTGGGGCCGCGGCGAGCGGCGACGGCGCGAGGGTGGTGGCGGCTTCTGGCGCACGCTCTTCGCGCCCAAGGGCCTGGCCTGGGCCGGCGCCATGGCCGGCGTCCTGATGGTCGCGGTGGGCGCCTATGGCCTGAGCCGCGGTGTGGGCGGCGACAACATCGTCTACGTCCGCTACAACGTCGACCTCGGCCACCCGGTGGCCTCCGTGCAGCCGATCGAGGTCACCTTCAGCCAGCCCATGGACCACCCCTCCACCGAGAAGGCGGTCCAGATCACGCCCGCCACCAGTGTCAGCTACGACTGGGCCGGCAACACCTTGAAGATCACCCCCAGCAACGGCTCCTTCGCGCCCAACACCCAGTACACGGTGAACATCCAGCCCAACGTGGCCCAGACCGCCAACGGGACCCCCGTGCCGGCGGTCAAGCCCGCCGTCTTCACGGTCGCCCCCACGCCCACGCCGGTGCCGACC
>DATCNF010000152.1:0-2819 GCA_036565325.1 Candidatus Dormiibacterota bacterium
GCGCAGGTCCTTCGCCCAGAACCCGAAGCTCCCCGAAAAACGCGCGGTCAATCGGCGGATGGGGTTGCGGAGGGGGCCCGGCAGAACGTCTGGCATGCCGGAATATGATCACTTCGATTTGAACCTCGTCGCTCCCGCCGATGCCGTGGCGATGATTCCCGACGGCAGTGCGGTGGCCTTCGGCCGCCCGCCGGCCTTGGGCCTGGTCCGGGAGCTGATCCGCGTGGGCCGCCGCGAGCTCGACCTGGTCGGCGTGCCCACCGGCGGCATCGCGATCGAGCTCCTGATCGCGGCCGGCTGCGCCCGCTCCCTGCACTCGTCCGGCGTCGACCTCGGCGAGCTCGGCCAGGCGCCCGCCTTCGCCCGGGCTGTGGAATCCGGCGCGCTGGCGGTCACCGACTCCACCTGCCCGGCCCTGCTGATGGCCCTCCAGGCCGGCGCCAGCGGCATCCCCTGGACGCCGGTGCCGGGCCTGATCGGGTCCGACCTGCTGACCCGCCGGCCGGACATCAAGGTCGTCGACGGCTGGGCCATCGTCCCCGCGCTGGCGCCGCAGTTCGCGATCGTGCACGCCCGCCGCGCCGACCCCGCAGGCAACGCCGTGATCGCGACCACCTATGACGACCGGCTGCTGATCCAGGCCGCGGGCACCGTGATCATGTCCGTGGACGAGGTCAGGCCGGGCGCGACCGACCAACTGGCATTCGGCGAGCAGGTGGTGCCGGCGGCTTACATCGACGTGCTCACGGTGCTGCCGGCCGAGGACGCGGACGCCGCCACCACGGCCTACCTGGAGTCGATCTCTGTACACAGCGGATGAGCTGATGGCGGCGGTGATCAGCCGCCGCCTGCACGACGGGGAGCGGGTGGGGGTCGGCGTCAACAGCCCGATCCCGACCCTGGGCGTGCTCCTGGCCCGCGCCACGCACGCTCCCAACCTGGTCCTGCGCATGCCCGGGAGCAACGAGGGCGAGGCGTTCCTGGGCTCCAAGGAGTTCTTCGACATGGCGCAGCGGGGCAAGATCGACGTCTTTTTCCTGTCCGGCGTGCAGGTCGACCGCCGGGCGCGCATCAACCTGCACGTGCTCGGCGACTACGCGCACCCGCGCCGGCGCTTTGCGGGCGCCTTCGGCTCGGCCGTGCTCTACTCCGTCATTCCCCGGGTAATCCTGTTCCGCACCGAGCACTCGCCGCGCACGCTGGTTGAGGCGGTCGACTTCGTGACCGCGGCCGGCACCCCGGATTGCCTGGTCACCCCCAAGGCCCTGCTCACCTTCGCGGATGGCGAGCTGGAGCTCGCGTCCTATTCGCCGGGCGAATCCGTCAACTCGGTCCGCGCCGCCACCGGCTGGGACCTGCGCGTGCGCGCCGACGTCCACCAGACGCCGGCCCCCAGCGCGGCCGAGCTGGACCTCCTGCAGGGCCCGGTGCGCGAGCGGGTGGGCGAGATCTACCGCCGGTACGTAGCCGCCATGGTCAGCAGCTGAGCGGCGAGTTGGCGGCGCGCCTGCTGCAGGCGCGGTCGATCGCCCTGGTGGGAGCCAACGAGGCGTCTCTGTGGACGCAGAACCTGGTCGCCAACCTCAGCAACCTCGGCTTCGAGGGCGAGTGCCACCTCGTCAATCCACGCGGTGGCGAGATCCTCGGCCGGCCCGTTCACAAGAGCCTCGAGGACGTGCCCGGCGACGTCGACACCGCCTACGTGATGGTGGGCACCGAGCGCGCGCTCCCGGTCCTGGAGGATTGCGGGCGGCGCGGCGTGCGCTCGGCGGTGCTCCTGACGGCCGGCTTCAAGGAGGTCGGGCCGGAAGGCGCCGTCCTCGAGCGCCGCCTGGTCGAGCGGGCCCGCGAGCTCGACATCGGCATCCTGGGGCCCAACTGCCTGGGGTTCGTCAACTATCACCGCCGGCTGGCCGCCTACGGGCTGCTGGTGGTGCCGCCGCTGCCGGCGGGCGGGGTGGCGCTGGTCAGCCAGAGCGGCGCCATGCTCATCCACTTCCACCGCATGGCCCAGGCCCGCGGCATCGGGCTGGCCGCCACCATCTCGATCGGCAACGAAGGGATGCTCACCGCCGCCGACTTCTTCGACGCCTTCGTCGACGACCCCCGGGTCAAGGTGATCGGCGCCCTGCTGGAGGGGATCCGCGACCCGGCGGCCTTCCTGCGCGTCGCCGAGCGGGCCCTGGAGGCGGGCAAGCCGCTGGTGGTCTTCAAGGTCGGCCGCACGGAGGCCGGCCGGCGCTCGATCTCCGCCCACACCGGTTCGCTGGCCGGCGAGGACGAGGTGCTGGACGCCGTCTTCCAGCAGTACGGCGTGGTCCGGGTGCGGAGCCTGGAGGAGCTCCTGGAGACCAGCGCCCTGCTCTCGGTGGCAGGCTGGCCGGAGGGCGGCCGCACGGCGGTACTGACCACCTCGGGCGGCGCCTGCGGCATCGTGTCAGACCTGGTCGACGGCACCGGCATCGAGATGCCGGACTTCTCGGAGCCGACCAAGCGTCGCCTGGCCGCCCTGCTGCCGGTCTTCGGCACGCCCCAGAACCCGATGGACACCACCGGCGTGGTCGTCGACCAGCCGGCCCTGCTGGGCGCCTGCCTGGACGCGGTCAACGAGGAGGGTGGCTACCAGGCCTTCCTGATCAACACGGATCCCGCGCGCGAGCCGGGCCCCAATCCCGCCCGCATCGAGGAGCGGTTGGCGTCGCTGGGCGCGGCGGTTGCCCGGCTGCCCTTTGCAGCGGTGGCCCAGACCTCGGCGCTCGACCTCACGGACTATGCCCGGGAGTCGCTGCTGCGGAACGGCCTGCACCTCTGCAACGGCC
>DATCNF010000153.1:0-3672 GCA_036565325.1 Candidatus Dormiibacterota bacterium
GCGGGGAGGGGGACAATAGGATCCCGATGGCCACCGCCGTTTCCCTGTCCCACCTCGGCTCGCTGCTGCGCGGGGTGCGCAGCGTCGACCAGGTCGGGATCGAGGAGCGCGTGGCGTCGCTGGCCAAGCGGTCGATCAAGAAGGCCTCCAAGCTGGCGGCCCTCGACCTCGCCATCCGCTGCATCGACCTGACCACCCTGGAGGGCGCCGACACGCCGGGCAAGGTGGCGGCACTCTGCTCCAAGGCCATTCGCCCACAACCGGGCGACGCCTCCGTTCCCAGCGTGGCCGCGGTCTGCGTCTACCCGGCGCTGGTGCCGACCGCGGTCGCCCACCTACGGGGGTCGGGCGTCAGGGTGGCCTCGGTGGCCACCGCCTTTCCCAGCGGCCAGACCTTCACCTCCATCAAGATCGCCGAGACCCGCGAGGCGGTGATCGCGGGCGCGGACGAGATCGACATGGTCATCGACCGCGGCGCTTTCCTGTCCGGCGACTATCAGAAGGTCTACGACGAGATCCAGGAGGTCAAGGAGGCCGCCGGCCGCGCCCATTTGAAGGTCATCCTGGAGACCGGCGAGCTGGGCACCTACGACAACGTGCGCCGGGCCTCCATCCTGGCCATGGCCGCGGGCGCCGACTTCATCAAGACCTCGACCGGCAAGGTCACCCCAGCCGCGACGCTGCCGGTGAGCCTGGTGATGATGGAGTCGATTCGCGACTTCCACCGCGAGACCGGCCGCGTCGTCGGCTTCAAGCCGGCCGGCGGCATCCGGGCCTCCAAGACGGCGATCCAGTACCTGGTCGTGCTGTTCGAGACGCTGGGCCCGGCCTGGATGACACCCGACCGCTTCCGGCTCGGCGCCTCCAGCCTCCTCAACGACATCCTCATGCAGATCGCCAAGGAGCGCACGGGCGCGTACCAGTCGGGCGACTACTTCACGATCGACTGACAGCGATGGCACTGACCGCGCGGCCGCCGTCCGAGCTCGCCGGCTTCGAGTGGGAGTACGTGCCCGCGCCCGAGGCGCGCGACATCGTCACCATCGCGCCGCGCAACCAGCTCTACATCGGGGGCAAGCTCCTGGCGCCCCACTCGGGCAAGCACTTCAAGACTCTCAACCCGGCCACCGAGGAGGTGCTGGCCGAGATCGCCGAAGCCGACGCCGTGGACGTCGACCGCGCGGTCACTGCCGCCACCGACGCCTTCCGCTCCTGGTCGCGGCTGGAGCCGGCCAAGCGCGCGCGCTACATCTTCCGGATCTCGCGCCTTCTGCAGGAGCGCGCCCGCGAGCTGGCGGTGCTGGAGACCATCGACGGCGGCAAGCCGATCAAGGAGTCCCGCGACGTCGATGTGCCGCTGGCGGCGGCGCACTTCTTCTACTACGCGGGCTGGGCCGACAAGCTGGAGTGGGCCTTCCCCAACCGCACCCCGCGGCCGCTGGGCGTGGCCGGCCAGGTCATCCCCTGGAACTTCCCGCTCCTGATGCTGGCGTGGAAGATCGCACCCGCGTTGGCCGCCGGCAACACCGTGGTGCTGAAGCCGGCCGAGACCACCTCGCTGACCGCCCTGCTCTTCGCCGAGATCTGCGAGCAGGCCGACCTCCCACCCGGCGTCGTCAACATCGTCACCGGCGCCGGCAAGACCGGCTCCCTGGTGGTCTCCCACCCGGAAGTCCGCAAGGTCGCCTTCACCGGCTCCACCGAGGTCGGAAAGCAGATCCAGCGCGCGCTGGCCGGGACCGGTAAGCACCTGACGCTGGAGCTGGGCGGCAAGGCCGCCAACATCGTCTTCGAGGATGCGCCGCTCGACCAGGCCATCGAGGGCATCGTCAACGGCATCTACTTCAACCAGGGCCACGTCTGCTGCGCCGGCTCCCGGCTGCTGGTCCAGGAATCGATCCAGGAGCCGCTCCTGGAGAAGCTGAAGCTGCGCCTGGGCACCCTGCGCCTGGGCGACCCGCTGGACAAGAACACCGACGTCGGCGCCATCAACTCGCGGCAGCAGCTGGAAAAGATCCAGGGCCTGGTGGAGTCCGGGATTGCGGAGGGCGCCGAGATCTACCAGCCGGAATGCCGCCTGCCCGAGCGCGGCTACTGGTTCCCGCCCACGCTCTTCACCGGCGTCTCGCAGTCGCACCGGATCGCCCGCGAGGAGATCTTCGGTCCCGTGCTTTCGGTGCTCTCCTTCCGCACGCCCGAGGAGGCCGTGGAGAAGGCCAACAACACGCCCTACGGGCTCTCGGCGGGGATCTGGACCGACAAGGGCTCGCGCATCCTCTGGATGAGCGAGCGGATGCGAGCCGGGGTGGTCTGGGCCAACACTTACAACCGCTTCGACCCCACCTCGCCGTTCGGGGGCTACAAGGAGTCGGGGTTCGGCCGCGAGGGCGGCCTGCACGGGCTCCTCCCCTACGTGGAGCTCAACTAGCCATGCCGCCTCGGGTGGAGGTCCGCAAGACCTACAAGATGTACTTGGGCGGCGAGTTCGTGCGCTCCGAGTCGGGCCGCTCCTTCACGGTCGGCGACGAGATCAACGTGCCGCGCGGCTCGCGCAAGGACCTCCGGGACGCGGTCAAGGCCGCGCGCGGTGCGTTCGGCGGCTGGTCGCGGCGGACGGCCATGAACCGCGGGCAGGTCCTCTACCGGGCGGCGGAGATGCTGGACGGCCGGCGCTCCCAGTTCGTGGAGCTGCTGGGCGGCGGCCGCGGCGCTCGCCGCGAGGTGGAGCGCGCGATCGAGACCTGGGTCTGGTACGCGGGCTGGACCGACAAGCTGGCGCAGGTCAGCGGCACCGTCAACCCGGTCGCCGGCCCCTACTTCAACTTCACGCTGCCGGAGCCCACCGGCGTAGTCGGGTTGGTCGGGCCCGAGCGGCCCGAGGTGCTCGGCCTGGTGCAGCGGCTGGCGCCCGCCCTGTGCGGCGGCAACACGGTGGTCGCCATCGCCTCCGAGTCGCGGCCGCTGGCGGCGCTCACGCTGGCCGAGGTGCTGGCGACGTCGGATTTTCCGGCGGGCGTGGTCAACGTGCTCAGCGGGCGCCGCGCGGAGCTGCTGCCCTGGCTGGCCGGGCACATGGACGTGAACGCCATCGACGCGGGGGGCTGCACGGAGGAGGAGCTGACCGCCGTCGAGCAGGCGGCGGCGGACAACGTGAAGCGGGTGGTTCGCCTCAGCTCCCGCGACGCGATGTCGCCCTACGCGGTGACCGCGCTCATGGAGATGAAGACTGTCTGGCACCCGATCGGGGTCTGACCACGGACAACCCGGGTTGTCCAGGGTGGCGGGGCGCGCACTAGCTCGCTCCACGATATATCGTTAGCCGAGCCATGACTGGCGGCGTGAGCGATCTGGGACGCTTCGAGGAGCCCTCGCTCCTAGTACTGACCAGCCTCGCCGAGCAGCCCCGCCACGGCTACGCCATCGTCAAGGACGTAGAGGCGCTGGCGGGCGTGCGGCTGGGCCCGGGCACGCTGTACGCAACGCTCTCCCGGCTCGAGGCGCGAGGGCTGATCGAAGGGCTGCCCGCCGAGGACCGGCGCCGCCCTTACCGCATCACCCGCGCGGGGATGGCGCTGCTGCGCGGGCGCCTGGAGCGGATGGAGGCGATCGCCCGCACCGGCCTGGCCCGGGTGGCGAGCACGTGATCCGGATCCTGCTCGCGCTCTACCCGCG